>JAZUSJ010000186.1:0-3095 GCA_045606685.1 Eubacteriales bacterium | reverse complement strand
ATCTGACCATCAAGGACAGATTCGTCGCCATCACCGGCCCCAACGGCTCGGGTAAATCCACCCTTGCCAAGGTCATTGCCGGTATCATCACTCCCACCTCGGGCAAGATCTTGTTTTGCGGTGAGGATATTACAGATATGGGCATTACCGAGCGTGCAAAGCTGGGCATCAGCTATGCGTTTCAGCAGCCCGTCCGCTTCAAGGGAATCACGGTCAAGGATCTGATCTCGATCGCTGCGGGCAAGGATATTTCGGTCGCCCAGGCTTGCGCGTACCTGTCCGAGGTAGGACTTTGCGCCAAGGAATACGTCAATCGCGAGGTCAACGGCTCCTTGTCGGGCGGTGAACTCAAGAGAATTGAAATTGCGATGATCAACGCCAGAAATACGCCCTTTGCCGTTTTTGACGAGCCCGAGGCAGGCATTGACCTGTGGAGCTTTGGCTCGCTGATCACGGTGTTTGAGCGTATGTACGAAAAGAACAGGGGCAGCATTCTGATCATTACCCACCAGGAGCGCATCCTGGATATTGCGGATACCGTGATCGTGCTGGCCGAGGGCAAGGTGACCGCACAGGGCAGCAAGGAAGAGATCCTGCCCAGCCTGTTCGGTACGCAAAAGCCCTGCAGAGTGATCGTGGGAGGTGAGAGCTGATGGCTAAGACTATGGATGCAATTCAGAAGAACCTGCTTTCCGAGATCATGGATCTGGAGATCGTTCCCGAGGGCGCGTACAACATCCGCGCAAACGGTGAGAGTGCCGACAGACACACCACCGCAAATATCGACATTGTCAGCAAAACGGACAAGCCCGGCATTGATATCATCATCAAGCCCGGCACGCAAAACGAGCGCGTGGATATTCCCGTGCTGCTGACCAAAACAGGACTTAAGGATCTGGTTTATAACGATTTTTATATCGGCGAGGGCGCGGACGTGCTGATCGTTGCGGGCTGCGGCATTCATAACGCAGGCGACGAGCAGACTGCGCACGACGGTATCCACAGCTTCCACGTGGGCAAGAACGCCAAGCTGAAGTACGTGGAAAAGCATTACGGCCAGGGCGAGGGCCTTGGTGAAAAGGTGCTCAATCCCACCACCGAGATCGAAATTGACGAGGGCGGATACATGGAAATGGAATCCGCACAGCTGGGCGGCGTGGATTCCACGGTGCGCGTGACCAAGGCAAAGCTGGCTGACCGCGCAACGCTTGTTATCCATGAAAAGATCATGACGCACGGCAAGCAGACTGCCGTGACCGACTTTACGGTTGACCTTGACGGTCAGGATTGCGGTGCGCACGTCGTTTCCCGATCTGTTGCCAAGGACGACTCCCGTCAGACCTTCCTTTCCTGCATCAACGGCAACAACTGCTGCTCGGGACATACCGAGTGCGACGCCATCATCATGGATGGTGCGCGCGTGGATGCCATTCCGAAGGTGTCGGCAAATCACGTGCAGGCTTCTCTGATCCACGAGGCTGCCATCGGTAAGATTGCAGGCGAGCAGCTGATCAAGCTGATGACGCTGGGACTTTCCGAAAAGCAGGCCGAGGAGCAGATCATCAACGGATTCTTGCGCTGATATGACACATCCCGTCAAGCATTTTGTCACCATCACCAAGCATCGCCATAAGGTGATCGCGCATTGCTTTCGCGCAGGGATCGGATGGCAGGGGCTGTTTCACGATCTGTCCAAATACAGCCCGACCGAGTTTATTCCGGGGGCAAGGTATTATCAGGGCAACCGCAGCCCGGGGGAGGCGCAGCGCGAGGCATTGGGCTATTCCGAAATGTGGCTGCACCACCAAGGGCGAAATAAGCACCACTATGAATATTGGTTTGATTACGTGCCTGCGGCACGCGCTTACGGGCCTGTCAAAATGCCTGTTCGCTACGTAGCGGAAATGTTCTGTGACAGAATGGCGGCTTGCAAGACCTATCAAAAGGAAAAATACACCGATCACAGTGCGCTGGATTACTTTATGCGCGGACAGGCGAGGATGCGCATGCATCCCGAAACTGCCGCACTTCTGGAGGGCTGGCTGCGCACGCTTGCCGAGCATGGCGAGCGCGAGGCGTTTGACGCGGTGCGTCGGGCGGTAAAGCTGGGAAAGTATTGATCGTACCAAAAAACACGGTTGGAGGCAATTATCATGAAATTCAAATTGATCTATTTGGCTGTCATGTTGATATGCTTACTCTCTGCAGTTTCTGCAGGGCTTTTGTCGGTGCATCGCAGCGAGGGAAGGATCATCTCTCCCGAGATGCAGGCGCAGATCGAGGCGTTTTTGGACGAGCATGATATTCAGATCCCCGAATTGCCCAAGTTTTTTGAAAAATAAAGCATGCACGAATGAGCCGCCCTGTCGGGATGATGAATTGGCGGAAAAATTCATACAAAACAAGGACTGTATCACTTGGATGCAGTCCTTTATTGTTTGATTTTTTGATCAGTTGTTACAGGCACGAGCGAGCAAACTGTCCATCGGTAGGGGGCTGACGTCATGTCGCGAGCGGCGAACAGCCCGTGCGGGAGCAAAGAACTTATTACATTGCGAAAAGATAGTTTTGTGGAACGGGCATCGGGGATATCAGCCCCTACAGCCACTCCCGTTCGGCTAATCAAAGTATGTAAAGCTCAGTTCAACTTGCTGTAACGACGTTTTGATGGAGGAGTCGATCATCTGCGCGGAAGAACACATAACGGCCACCAGATTGGATTGGTAGAATTGGAGTGATGGCGCAGTAAACGTTATGCTGAGTGCATCCGAAGCATGGAAATATACGATTTCTATCAATACACGGTGATGAATTGCCAGCTTGCAGCCACAATACAGCGCATTTCCGAATTTTTTGAATTTTTGATATTGGGATAGCCGAACGAGAGCCGAACCGAATTGCCCGACGGCGATGCATTTTCGCATCTTTCGGCGTGCTTTTACTCACAAGATTGATATCTTGCTTCGCAAAATCACACCAAAATCTATCAAAAATGCATTCGCCGGCGGGTGCGAGCAGTTTTGACGCAGCAGATTTATTCGAGTCCAAAAGCTTTTCCCGCAGGGCATATAGGCAATATGTCCAAGGGGAAAGAT
>JAZUSJ010000185.1:0-4500 GCA_045606685.1 Eubacteriales bacterium | reverse complement strand
GACCTTGTTCGCCCTGGGGACCTTGCTCACCCTGCGGGCCTTGTTCACCCTGCGGGCCTTGCTCACCCTGCGGGCCTTGTTCACCCTGCGGGCCTTGCTCACCCTGCGGGCCTTGCTCACCCTGCGGGCCTTGTTCACCCTGCGGGCCTTGCTCACCCTGCGGGCCTTGCTCGCCTTGTTCACCCTTTTCGCCCGGATCTCCATCCGCGCCTACCACAACGCCGAGATTGACCTGCATACCGTTTGACAGCGTGAGGATCAATTCCCCCGCCTCGTTGATTTTCGTTTCTTGTATACCGATTCCGTCAGCACCGGCAGGACCTTGCTGCCCCGCTTCGCCAGGTTCACCTTTTTCACCCGGGTCGCCCTTTTCGCCTTGGATGCCTTGTTCACCTTGAGGACCTTGTTCACCTTGAGGACCTTGTACGGGAATCTCCTGCTGATCACAGGAAGCAAGCATACCTATACTGCCAACTAACAACGCACAAGCGATCAAAAGTGCAATCGTTTTTTTCATAATCGGTCTCCTTTACGTATGAGAAATCTTATTCGGTTTTGGGGGCTTGCACATCGGGATAGGATGCCAACACCCCAATTGGCAAAAGGGTTTTGTAAAGATCAAGCAGGGCTTGGTCACTCACCCCCACGCGCACGGTGGGGATATCCGAGGGATTGGGCAAACATCCCGCCAAGGCTGCGGCGGCACGCAAGGCTTCTGCGCTGCGCACGACCAGCACGATCTGCGCAAGACACCCGCTCTGCTGCAGATAAGCAAGCAAGGCGCACCAAGCATCATGGGCGGCGAAATCCGATTCCACGTACAAAATCGAACCGCGCTCGGCGCACAGCTTGCCCAGCACGCGCAAGGTCTGCGCGCTCAGGTGATCGCGCTCATACGCGGTCAAATCCCCTCTCTCCATCTCGCAAAGCCGTTTTGCCGTATACGGATTAGGCTTTACAAAGCTTTGGATCTGCACTGTCACGCATATCGCCTGTATCTTGGGATCAAGCAGACGCATCATCAGTGCAGCGGTGGGAGCTGCAAAAAAATCCTGTCCCGGATCCACAGCGCAAATCTCCTCTTGCACCGGTTCAACAAAGACAATGCCGCGTGATTCGGGGGCAATCGGAATCTCACCCTGACCGCATAACACATAGGCCGCTGCATGCCACAGCGTATCGCGGCTCTCGGGGCAGATGGGGACTTCTGTTCCAATCAGATCACAGATCAGCCGTGCATCAGATTGCAAAATCGCATGGCCTTGGCACAACGGCATGCACGATGCATAAGCATCAAATCTGTCATAATCCGAGCCGTCGGTCAATACTGATTCCGCCACTCCGCACGCACGCATCAGCGCAGTCCGGTCTTGCGTTTTTTGCAAAAGCTGCCAGAGATTGGTCGGCTTTGTCATGCGCCTCCCCCCTTTCTTTTCTCTATTGTACCACACAGCGCGTTTTTTTGCAAGTTTTGTTCGCCAAAATGTGAATTTTTCCGAAAATATTGCGATACTCTCTATACAAATTTTAATTTTTGTGATATGATTATATTATCTATATCATATGGAGAAGTATATGCTTTGCGATTTACATACACACACCCACCACTCCTTTGACGGAGCGTCCCATGCCACCGCGCATGCCATGGCCAAGGCGGCCATTGATGCAGGCATTGGGGTGCTGGCTCTGACCGACCATTGCGAGGTCAACGGCCAGGTACAGGGACTTTACGCCCACTTTGACCAGGCTGCAAGCTTTGCCGAAGCAACGGCTGCGCGCGATGCCTTTGCCGATCAACTGATGCTCTTGCGCGGCATAGAGCTGGGACAGCCGCTGGAGCATCCCGAAGCGGCACTTGCCATGAGAGAGGCACACGATTACGATTTCGTCATTCTCTCGCTGCACAATATCCCTGATGTACCTGATTTTTATCTGCTTCGCACCGACCGTATGTCCGAGCAGCACTATCACGCGCTCTACGACAGACTGCTTGACGAGATGATCCGCTCGGTTTGTTTTCCCGGTGTACATACGCTTGCGCACATAACTTACCCTGTGCGCTATTGGGCAGAGGCGGGAAAAAAATTTGATCTGACACCGCATTATCCGCGCTTTATACGCCTGTTTGAGGCACTTTGCAAGCAGGGCGTGGCGCTTGAGGTCAACGTTTCCACGCTCTGGAAGGGCTACGGCTTTGCCATGCCTGACCGTGAACTGCTGCAGCTTTACAGATCCTTTGGCGGTGAGCTGGTCACCGTCGGCTCGGACGCGCACGCGCCCGAAAACGTAGGCAACTGCATTTCTGACGGCTTTGCCCTGCTGCGCGAGTGCGGCTTTGACCGTATTACAGCATACAAGGACGGCAAGCAATTTTTCATTCCCATCACAGAATAAATGAGAGGTTTTTATGGAACTGACGTTTTTTTCTCTGCTCTACCCGAATGAGCAATCTCAAAAGGATCATTTCTCGGGCAAATACTGCCCCGATATCGATATGTACACGCTGGACGAGCTGGGACTTCTGGAGGCCTTTGACCTCAAGAACAGCAAGGTGGAGGAATACTTTACCATTGATCCTGCCGTTATGCGCTACCGTAACGAAATGTTTGCGGACATGCTGCGATGCCCCGCACTCGGAGAAACGCTTGGCGCGCTGATGCCCGTGCTTTCGGACATCATGGAGCTGAGAAGACTGGAAAGTGACAGCGGCGACACGCACGATTACCTTTCCAGCATGACTGAGATCGAGCTGTATATTTCCTGCATCGAGCTGTTGCAGGAGGGCTTAAGCGCGGCGCGTCCCTATATCAAGGGCGAGGCCTTTACCACGCTGGCCAACCGCATAGCAGAGCTTGCCGATTCGGATTACTACCGCGAGCTCAACGCTCGCCTTGCCGAGATGACCAAGCGCGTACGCGATATCAAATCTGTCACCATCGGTGTCAACTTAGACGCTCAGCTGCGTCCCGTTCACGCGGGCGTGCTGTCCATCAACCCCGAGCCCTTCAAGTCGGGCGACGTGATTGACAAGATCCTGCGTCTGAACTTCAAAAACGACCAGTACACCTGCATTGCAAACCTGGTTCCCTTTGGCAAAAAGCAATCCGAAAACCAGAAAATGGCACTCTCGCTGGCATTCAACTCGGCCATCAACGACGTTTACAGCGACTCCTTGCGCTCCTGGAAAAAGATCGTGCAGTCTTACGTACTGGAAAACGCAGACTTTTTGCTGGGCCTGATGCCCGAGATCGAATTCGTGACCAAGGCCGCAGCCATGCAAAAGTTGCTTTCCGAGCGCGGCTGCATCCTGTCCGTCCCCGAGATCCGTCCCATGTCCGAGCGAACCTTTGTAGCAAAAGATCTTTACAACCCCTGCGTGGCGCTCAAGCTGGCCAAGGACGACACCATCGTTCCCAACGACGTGGAATTTACCAAGGACGGCGTCATGATCTGGGTGCTGACAGGTCCCAACCGCGGCGGCAAATCGGTCATTACCTGTGCCATCGGACTTGCGCAGGTCATGATGCAGCTTGGCATGTACGTGCCTGCAGCACAGGCGCAGATCAGCCCGTGTGACGGCATCTACACCCACTTCCCCACCGGCGCGGACGACACCATTGACAAGGGCAGACTTGGCGAGGAATGCGCAAGACTTGGAGAGATCTTTGACAACGTCAGCGCGGACACGCTGGTGCTGCTCGACGAATCGCTCTCCTCGACCGGCTCTTACGAGGCCTCCTACATTGCAGCCGAGGTGCTGGCAGGACTTGCACGCGTTGGCTGCCGCTGCCTGTTCTCAACGCACCTGCACGAGCTGGCTGCCGAGATCGACCGACTCAACCAAGAGTCCTTGGCTGCAGGCGGCTCGCGCATTGACACCTTGGTCGCAGGCATTGAGGGTGAGGGCAAGCGTTCGTTCAAAATCGTGCGCGCAAAGCCGGACGGCAAGTCCTACGCGCGCGATATTGCCAAGCGCTACGGCCTGACCTTTGACAGTATTTTAGAGAAAATCAATCATTAAAGGAGATTTATCATGGATAAAATTCTGAAAGCATTGGAAGATAACGCCACGCTGACTCCCGAGCAGCTGGCGGTCATGTTTGATAAAGAACAGGGCGAGATCAAGGAAATGATCCGCAAATATGAAGCTGACGGCATCATTCTGGGCTACAAGGCCATGATCGACTGGGACAAGACCGACCGTGAGTACGTCACAGCTCTCATTGAGGTCAAGATGACGCCCCAGCGCGACCGCGGATTTGACCGCGTTGCAGAAAAGATCTACAATTACCCCGAGGTACAGAGCCTGTATCTGATGTCGGGCGGTTACGATCTGTGCCTTGTCATCGAGGGCAAGACCATGAAGGAGGTTGCATTCTTCGTTGCGCGCAAGCTTTCTGCGCTTGAGGACGTCACCGCTACCTCCACGCACTTCGTTCTTCGCAAGTTCAAGGATAAGGGCGTCGTCTTCGGTAACGTAAACAAGGATGAGAGAGGCAA
>JAZUSJ010000184.1:0-7991 GCA_045606685.1 Eubacteriales bacterium | reverse complement strand
AAAAGTCCGGTAGACCGCGGATACTTTTAACACTCATCATCGCCAAGGGATAAGTCTATCCGCTGACTGAAAACCATGGATCGATTTCAAAAAAATTAGGCATACGGTTCGAAATTGACCGCCTCTGCCAAAAAAATTCCGAGAACATTGTTCTCGGATTTTTTTATCCAATCCGAAGGATTGGTATGTCATCAACGCGCTCGCGCGTTGTATGGAATTGCGACGCAGTCGCGTATGGCATCGCGCGAAGCGCGTATTTTTCCTCGCCACCTTCGGATTGATTCCATGCCGCCTTCGGCGGATTCCATACAGCCCTGCGGGCTGAGGACATGCCGCCTTCGGCGGATTTTTTACTTTTGAAATTGCGCGATCACTTTTCAGAGAAGGTGTATTGGATCGGTTGGGACGCATCCGACGTCACCAGCCAGATACAGCTGTCCTCATCCACCTCGCCAAAGGTAATATTGCTCTCCCAAGCCTCCAAGGTGTCGGGATAGTGGTAGATCAGGCCGTCGGTATATTCCGCGTTCTCTCCCGTGCCGAAATAGCGCAGGTCTGCGGGCAAATAGACATGGACAATTCCCTCCGTCTTGGCAGAAAGACCGTCAAAGCAATCGTCCCCAAGATCTGTCACGCTCTCGGGCAGATAGAGGGCAAATTGCAGCAACTCGCCCTCGGCATCCGGCTGCAGACTGCAAAGCGTGAATGCATGGGCATCCAGGATCCGAATATCCGCACCATCGGGGAATCTTCCGTCCTCTCTCATATACAGCTTGAGCGTACCCGTTTCGGGTTCCACAAGGCAGCCGTCTATCATTTCAAAAGAGGGATGATCCTGTGCAAGATCGACCGTTTTCAGCCCGGGAAGCGCCTCCCACATCTCACCTCTGATCAATCTGACCGATTTGGGAATGGAGATCCCCACAGCCTTCCGCACGTCTGCATTTCGCAAAACGGTCAGGCAAAGCTCGGCATATTCCCTGTCCGGGCTGCACTTGGCCAACGCCACGATCTCGTCAACGCTCTGCAAATACTTTTCTTCGCTCCACTCACAATATTCGGTCAGATATTCGTAGATCTTATTTATCTCACCGACCGAGGCGTTTGAGTCAAACACGTACACGTCACCAAATGCGACAATGGGAAACGCGGTCAACATCGCGCGACGCTCCTGCGCGTCAAGGTTTTCAAGTGACAATTTGAGATAATAAGCCCTGAGCTTTCCGTAGTCAAAGCTGCTTATATTGTTGGCCTTGGCAGTTTCACAAAGCTCGTTCATGGCAGAAGCGGTCAGAACGTAAGGAAAGTCCTCCTGCTGTGCTTGTCTGATACGTGTGGACTGTCCCAAATCGATCGCGGTGACCGTATCGCCCGCGGGAGAGACCATCGGGATCTCGATCATATAGTCCTCGGTGACTTCGGGATCGGTGGTGACGTATTTGAGTGCGCAGGTTCCGTCACCGTTGGACAGAAAATACAGGCGATAAGGCTTCCCGTCCGCAAAGGAATCCTGTGCTGTAAGGCCTGAAAATTCCGACTGCGTCAGCACGTCAAGGATGGGCGTGCTTTGCATCATTTGCCACAGGGGCAAGGGCAGATTTTGCTCCAGCATTTGCGCTGTTTTGTCCTGCCATGCAGCAAAGCCGTCAATACCCATCAGATATTCGGTCAGGGCTGCGGAATCTCCCTTGATGACCGCTCTTCCAGCAGGGTGCAGCGAGGCAAGCGGCAGGCAGAGAGCGACTACCAATACAAGGCATGCCGCCACGACAAGCAGACGACGCACGGTTTGCTTGCGCGCATATTCGCGTGCAAGACGCAGATCCATTTGGCGGTGGCGCACCAGAAAATCATCGTTGATCTGTCCGATCGCATCAAACAACAGTTCTTTATTCATACTTCAATCCCCTCCTTTTCCAGTGCTTCCCTGAGCTCTTGGCGTATCAGGGCAAGCTCCTTATTGACCAAGGAAACGCTGCAGCTAAGCCGCTTTGCAATCTGCGGCACGGTCAGCGAATAGAAATACCGCGACACAAACACGTACATGCGGCGCTCGGTTACGCTTTCCAGATAGCGGTCGATCACGCGTGCAATGGTGGCAGAATCCATCTGTCGCATAAGCTCCTGCCCGTCCGACACGCAATCGCCAAGCTCGTCAAGTGAGACGGTTGCCTCACTCAGCACTCTCTTTTGCCGTCTGGCAGTCTTGTAGCGGCTGAGCGACAGATTGCGCGTGATCTTGGCCAAAAATGCATACAATACTCTTGGCCGCTCGGGCGGAATGACGTTCCATGCGCGCAGGTACGTATCCTGCAGGCATTCCTCGCAGTCCTGCTCGTTGGCCAGAATATTGTACGCGACCGTATGCAGATATTGGCAATACTTTTTTTCGGTCTCAACGATCGCACGCTCCTCTCTGGCAAAGAACAGCGCAATGATCTGCTCGTCCGTCAAGAGTCCGCCTGTTCGCTTGCTTTCCATGCTGCACCTCCTTTGGTCGTTCTCAAGGATCCTTCATCTATATAGACGACGTTTTTTCGAAATCATACACAGATGCGGGAATGTTTTTTCTGAAATTATCATATCATACCCAAATCCGTTTTGCAAGAGGGATATTTTGCGCGATGGAGGCAAAAAACAAAAACAGCCACAGGGCTGTTTTTGTGATAAGCTCCACTTACATTTCATCGGCAAGCGTTTTGCGCTTTTTCCAGATGCCCGAGAGGAAATAGATCAGGCTGGGGATGGCATAGCCGTAGGGCGCAAGGCCGTAGCCAAGCACGAATCCGTAAAAGCCCCATCCAAGCCCGATGCCGAACAGCCAAGAAAGGCCGATACGCAGCACCACACCGTCCAAAAGTGCCAGCGCCATAGACAGCTTTGCATGCCCAAGCCCCTGAACAAACGCGCCGCTGCCGCGCATGACGGCAAAGGCCGGGAACATCCACAAAATGGCTGAAATAAAGGTGGAGGACATTTCATGCACAACAGGATCGTCCGAGAATACCATGAACAGCTGCTTGCCAAAGCATACGTACAGCACCATAAAGAACACGGTCAAGGCGGCAGAATACACCCACGCCCAATGCACGACCTTTTTGGCGCGATCCTGCTGTCCCGCACCGATATTCTGGCTGACCATGGGCATGGCGGCATACTGAATGCCCTGCGAGATCTTATTGACGATATCGTCGATGCGCACGCCGACACCAAATGTGGCAGAGGCCTCCACGCTGATATCGTTGATCAGCGCGTTGACGGTCAGCATGGACAGATTGATAAAGCCGGACTGGATGGCCATGGGCGTTCCCTGCTTGACGATCATACCCACGTACTTGAAATTGGGCATGAAGCTCTCCTTTTTGAAGTCAAAGCCAAAGGCCTCGCGGCGGCGGTACAAATAGAAGATTGAAAAGATAAACGAAACCGCCTGGCCGATGATGGTTGCCCACGCAGCACCTGCCACGCCCCAGCCCCACCAACCGGTGAAGACCAGGTCAAGCACCAGATTGACGCCCGACGCAATGCCGATGAACAAAAACGGCCGTTTTGCATCTCCCATGCCGCGCAGCACCGCGGATACCATGTTATAGCCTGCCGTAAAGATCAGACCGACAGCACAGATGACAAGGTAATCCATGGCCATATCGTACGCCTCGGCGGGGATATTCATGACCTGCAGGATGGGGTGGCGGAAGATCAGAATGATGGCGGACAGCACAAGCGAAAGCGCGGGAACAAAGCCGAACAGCGTTCCCATAATGTCGTTCATTTCCTTTTTCTTGCCCGCGCCCAGTGCCTGCGAGATCAGCACCTGCCCCGCATTGGAAAAGCCCAGGCAAACCATGGTGGCAAAATTGACGATCTGTGAGGATTGCGACACGGCAGAAAGCCCGTACGTGCCGACAAACTCGCCCACGATGATCATGTCAATGGTGCTGTACAGCACCTGCATGGCGTTGGACGCCATAAACGGCAATGCAAATAACAAAAGCTGCCGCGCAATATTGCCTTGTGTGAAATCTTTTCTTAAAGTCTTGGTCGCCAAAGTCTCTGTCCTTCTTTCGGTAAACTACCCATGATTATATCACGTAATCATGCATTTTGCAATGCCAAATCCGTTTTTGGCACCGATATTCATACATTGTTCACCTTTTTGAGCAAAGAACGTGCTATACTGAAAGCAGAAATAATTTTGAGAGGAGAATTATGCCATGCACCGCTCCGGATTAAGACTTATATTCCCCTGCCTTTTGGCAATTACCCTGCTTTTGCCGCTTCTGACTCCCGTAGCCTTGGCGGCAGATCCCAACGTGGCTCTTGGCAAGCGCGCCATTGCCTGCCATGAAGAATCAACCGCTCTTTCCCCTGCTCTTGCGTTGGATGGCAACGGTACTACACGCTTTGCGGCAGGCCCGGGCTGTCAACACGACACCTGGCTTGTGCTGGATCTTGGCAACTGCTATGATATCAGCGGTATCAAGATCACGTGGGAGGCCGCGCACGCCTCCAGATACGTCATTGAGGTATCGGACGACGGACAAAGCTTTACCGCTGCCACCACCGAAACCGCCTCGGGTGCAGGTGCAAAAGCCACCTCGCTTGACGCAACAGGACGTTTTGTCCGCATTCGCGAGATCGAGCGCGCACTCGCGCCTTACGGCTTTTCGATCTTTGAGCTGGAGGTATACGGCACACCTTCCGCCAAGCAGAATACCGATGATTACGTGATCATCACCGCAACCGACAGCACGCACGGAACGCTTTCGCTCTCTCACCTCGGATTTGTCAAGGCGGGAACCGAGATCACCGCAACAGCCATTCCCAACGGCGGTCTTGTCGATAGCCTGACCTGCAATGAAAAGGATGTGACGAGCATGATGAAAAATAACAAATACACATTTACGGCAGAGTGCGACACCGTGCTTGGCGCGACCTTCTCTGCACCCTTGAAGGATAGCTTTGAGTGCGAGGACGTAGCGGTGTATACCACGCTTGACCTGAGCGTCAAAGCACCGTCCAACGTCCAGAGTGATGCAGCCGCCTCGGGCGGCAAGGTGGCAGGCGGAACGGGCGGCAAATACTTTTTGTTTGAAAACGTGACCGAGGCAAACTGCATCAAGCTCGCCTACGCCTCACCCAACACCAACACAATCAACGTCTGGGTACGCTACCCCGGAGAGACCGAGATGCGCGCCTTCCCCGCCATTCCCTTCTCGACCTCCAATTCCTGGACCATGGATTCCTCCGCATCCTATACAGCTACCTCTCCCATATTCTATATTCCCCGCGGCTCGGACATCATCCTGCGCCCCAACGTGGACTGCAACCTTGACAAGCTGTGGCTGGCCTTTGAAAACAACGTAACCTCTGACAGCGCCCCTGCCAACACCGTGCCTGCCGATGCCATGGTCGGCACAATAACAGAGGATATCATGGCCCCCTACGGCAAGGCTGTTTCGCTCAGCGCAGGACAGTCGCTGACCTTTACCGTCCCCGATGCGCAGACCGTCTGCAACGTGCTGACACTCTCGTATTGCAGTCAAGGTGCAACCGTCAAATTCACGCTGGGCGACAAGCAGCTCGCAGTCGGCACACCGGATGCAACCGCACTTCGCACCTATGAGGTGTGGAGCGTTTCAAGTGCCGATTACAAATCGGGAGACACACTCACGCTGACCTGCACCGAGGGTGCGATTTCGATTGGCTACGCTGCAGTCAATCACGTACCCGAGGTAGAAAGCTTGCACGTATCCTCCCTGCCCGCATCCGGTGAGCGTCTGACGGTCGACCTTGGCGGCATATGGTCGTTTGATGCTGAGCCGTTTGGTACGTGGTCGGTGGAAAACAGCGTCCCTGCGCTCGGCTTTGTCAGTGCCATTCCCGTCCCCGGTCTTTGGAGCTCTGCCGCCATGGACATGGGCGAGAGCGCAGGTAACAAAGCATGGTACAAAAAGACCGTCGTGCTGGACGAAGAACCCACGGGCAACGTTACCCTCTACATTGAGCAGGCGCAGTATGGCAGATATATTTACGTCAACGGTACGCTTGTGGACACATATGCATACAACTACTCCGCATCCTGCAGCGACCTTAGCGGCCTTTTGCACAAGGGCGAGAACGAGATCGTAATCATGCTGGGCGATTTTTCCGAGCAGTACAGCAACAAGACCGATCCTGCCCACATCCTTTACGACGGTGAATCCCGTTACGACCTGCCCGGCATTACGGGTGCGGTCGAGTTGATCTTCAACGCCGATCCCACCGTGGAAAAGGTACAGACCGATCCCGACGTGGATAACGGCACGCTGGACGTCCAAATTACGCTGAGCGCGCACGCATCCACCACCACCGACGTAACGATCACGGTCTACGAGCTTGGCGTGTTCAAGGACGGCAAGCCCACCAAGGACGAGGTCAAGGTAGCCGAGTACGTCCAAAAGAAGGTTTCGGTCAAGGCCGGAGAGAACGACGCGCTCCTGATCCGGGACATCGCACTTGACGGCTGGTCACGCGAGAAATGCTGGTCGCCCGACAGTCCCTTCCTCTACCGCGTGGAGATCCGCACCTCGGGTGATACCTACGAAACGCGGATCGGTATGCGCACCATTGGCTACGATCCCCAAACCAAATATTATACGCTCAATGGAGAGCTGCTTTATCTGCGCGGCACAAACGTGGCCATCGAGCGATACTATGACGATCCCCTTTGCGGCACGACACCCTGGAACGAGGATTGGGTGCGCAAGCTGTACAGTGAATACAAATCGGTCAACTGGTTCTGCTTCCGCGCGCACCTCGGAAACGCCAACGAGCTTTGGTTTGAGCTTGCCGACGAGATGGGCTTTCTGATCATAGACGAATACCCCCAATGGGGTGATATGGACGGATGCACGATCAACTCGATCATGCCCGAGATCTACACCTGGATCGACCTTCGTGCAAACCATCCCTCTCTGTTTATGTTTGACGCGCAAAACGAGGCAGCGGGTACGGTCTTTACCGACGACATCTGCCGCCGCGGCCGTGCGTACGATCTGCAAGACCGCCCGTGGGACAATGGCTGGCGTCCCCCCGTGTTCGAGGATTCGCCCATTGAATGCCACCCCTATTTCCTTGGCGGGCAGGGTGTTTCGGGAATGGGCGGTGACAAATATTCCAAGCCCGTGCTGACCATGGCCGACATCGGCTGGACATGTGAGACATATCCCGACCACCCCTTCATTCTCAACGAGCACGGTGAGCTTTGGGTAAGCCGCGACGGCATTCCCATGAGCGGCACGGCAGGAACGTGGGCATCCCACCTGCCCAATGCCTCTCCCGAGGAAAGATTGACCTATTACGCTGACGTCATGGCCGCGCAAATGGAGGCCTTCCGCGCACAGCGCGCATATTCCGGCTTGCTCTTCTTCTGCGGTCTTGGCGCGGATTTCCCCGACCATGTGGGTATCACCTGTGATATCCTCTCCCCCGACGTTTCCACAGCCGAGAGCCTGCAGATCAGGCCATACATCAAGGAACTGCTGTCCAACGCCTTTGCCGACCTTGGCATCGTAACCGAGTATTATCAGGAAACTGTCAAGCGCGGACAGAAAATCAGTGTACCTGTCAAGCTGATCAACGATACCGGAGCTGATGTGACCGGCCTGACCGTGGTCATCACGATACAAAGCGGTGACACCGTGCTGTATGCAAACCGCACCTCCATGAGTGTAGACGCGTTCTCAGCAGAGAGCAACGGCCTTGCAAGCCACACCTTTGACGTTACCATCCCCGCATACGAGGGCTATTGCGACAACGGTGACGAGTTGTATCTGATCGCATCCTACACGCTGGACGGCCAGACCGTATACAGCCGCCGCAAAATACAGGTCAAGGGCGGTTCGGACACCAACTCTGATCCTCTGCCCGAATACGATTGGCTGACTCCCGGCGCGGGCGAAGTCACGACCGCACCCGAAACCGAGCCGAAAGTCGGATCGTAGCCATGT
>JAZUSJ010000183.1:0-3520 GCA_045606685.1 Eubacteriales bacterium | reverse complement strand
TATGCAAGAATCTCCTTGGCGGTGTTGAGCTGTGCGCCCTCCCATGCGTCCATTGCGTCGATCTGCTCCAGAGGCAGGAAGGTCAGCATACGGATGCACTTGAGTACGTCTGCATCGTTTACGTTTCTCCAGTACTGGTAGAAGTCGTAGGGCGTGGTCTTCTTGGGATCCAGCCAAACGGCACCCGACGCGGTCTTGCCCATTTTCTTGCCCTCGGAATTGAGCAGGAGGGTAATGGTCATGGCGTAAGCGTCCTTGCCCAGCTTTCTGCGGATCAGTTCGGTGCCGCCCAGCATATTCGACCACTGGTCGTCACCGCCGAACTGCATGTTGCAGCCAAAGTTCTTGTACAGGTGGTAGAAGTCGTAGGACTGCATGATCATGTAGTTGAATTCGAGGAAGGAAAGTCCCTTTTCCATTCTCTGCTTGTAGCACTCTGCCGTCAGCATCTTGTTGACAGAGAAGCATGCGCCGACGTCACGCAGAACGTCCACGTAATTGAGCTGCAGCAGCCAGTCCTTGTTGTTGACAAGGATCGCCTTGCCCTCGCCAAAGTCGATAAAGCGCGACATCTGCTGCTTGAAGCATTCCACGTTGTGCGCAATGGTTTCTTCGGTCATCATCTGGCGCATATCGGTTCTGCCCGAGGGATCTCCCACCATTGCGGTGTCGCCGCCGATCAGTACGACGGGCTTGTTTCCTGCCATCTGCAATCTCTTCATCAGGCACAGCGCCATGAAGTGACCGACGTGCAAAGAGTCTGCCGTGGGATCAAAGCCGATGTAAAAGGTCGCCTTACCTGCGTTGATCATTTCTCTGATCTCAGCTTCATCGGTGACCTGGGCGATCAATCCCCTGGCTTGCAATTCTTCATAGATTTGCATCGTTGTAATCTCCTTTCATGTATAAAAAATAAAAAGTCCCCGACCTCGGCACACACCGAAATCAAGGACGGGCGGGGACGCCGCCGTGTTACCACCTTGCTTCGCTCCTTTCTTGCAAAAGAAGCCTCCGTCGGCTATCCGTGAGCATCACGTGACAGTCGCATTCCGATAACGGGGAATTGCCGCCGCAGCCTACGCAGAATTTTCCCTCGGAAAATATTCCTTCGGTGCGGAGCTCGGGGAGGTATTTCGCCGCTGCCATCCTCGCCCCTCTCATCAACCGGGTACTTTCTGTCAGTCGCATGCGGTTACTCTTTCCCGTCAAAGCCAATACATGTGACATTATATAGCATGGAAGGAAAAATGTCAAGTGCAAAATCAAAAATGTTATGCAAATTCAAAATTTATTCTGTTTTTTTTGAAAAAGAGTACACTTTTTTGCAAAAAATGCGTCTATATAGGTGAAGGTACTTTTCCTTGACACAAACCATGGAATATGGTACAATGAGATTGAATAAAAAAGGGAGGAATCACTGTGAAACGAATGGGTGAAATGGTCCGTACGTACCGCGAGAAAAAGCAAATGACCGTGCAGGATGTGGCGGCGGCACTTGGTGTAGACGAGCATCTTGTGACCAAATGGGAAAAGGGCAGAGCTATGCCTGATGCATCCATGATCGAGCAGCTTTCCGCCCTTTTGGATATCCCAAGCAGTGCATGGATCAGCACGACCATGTACGGACTCAAGTGCCAAAGACGCAGCCTGCTGATTTTGGTGCTTGCCCTACTGCTTGCTGTTTTGCTTGCACTCGGGGGCATTGGTATGTATGCAAGACAGATGCGTGAGCGCATGGAATACGTGCTTTTCGGTGGCTTTGGCAGTTTGTCCGGCAATTATGTCGTTGACGTATCCATGATCGACCTGATTGCCACGCCCGAGCGATATCACGGTGTCAAGGTGCGATTGGTTGCCGTGGGGAATCTTGATTTTGAAGGGAATTATATCAGCGCAAGCAAAGAGGCGTGGGAAAACTATACCAATGATCGGATCTGGATCGAGCTTGGCGAGCAGCTTGCTCCGCACGGTGAGAGATTGCGAAGATATAACGGGGAATACGTGATTATTGAAGGCGTGTTTAACATGTACGACAAGGGGCATTTCGCCATGTTCCAAGGCGCGCTGCATAATGTGACCAGATATGATTTGGACGATGCAAGCTTATATGATAATTGTCAGGTACAGTACAGTGTGGAAAGCGGTCTTTACAGCTATGCGGTATATGACGATCGCGGAAACGTGATGATCTCGGGAGAGAATTTGGAGCAATATCCCACGACCGATTACGTTGGAATGGGTGTCATAGGCGTGAGCTTGCCAAGTCCCGAGGATGTTTCCATTTATAAAACCGTCTATTGCAACGTGGAGAGCGGGGAGATCAGTGAGCCGTTTTTGTACGTCATAGATGCGCACGAGGGTTACGTGATGTACGTTTCTGAGAACCAAGGGCAATACAGCGTTGTTGTACAGGATATTTTTGATGTGCAGGCGTATTCCGAGGCCTATCCGTTGGAGAATTTTAATCCGGATGCAAAGTACCCGATTTCATGCTCCGGTATCAGTGCGGGCGGAGATGCCGAGATCGTCTACAAATCGGGTGAAAACGAGCAAGAGAAAACGCTGACTGTGCATCTGCCGTAAAGCATACAAATGAAAAAAGGCGCGCACCCGCGCCTTTTTCTTTACCAAATATTTCCCAAAACCGCGTGCCTGCCGTTGACAAAATCCGTGCAATACTTTATAATATATTTACACTTTAGAATAATTCCGGGTTTTTACGGAAACCATGAACATACAGAATTTTGTGTAGGAGCTTGCCGTGGTCTTTTCTTCGCTGATCTTTTTGTTTGCATATCTGACGCTGACGCTGGCCTTGTACTACGTCGTGCCGAGAAAATGGCGCAACGTGGTGCTTTTTGTCGTGTCGCTTTTGTTCTACGGATGGGGGGAGCCCGTCTATATCGCGCTGATGCTGTTGTCGATCACGGTGGCCTACGCAGGCGGCTTCTTTATCGATAAATACCGCCATTCCTCACCCAAAAAATGCAAGGCGGCCATGATCGTCTCGCTTGCTCTCAATCTGTCGTTCCTTTTGTTCTTCAAGTACTACAATTTTACCATGGAAACGCTGTCCCTGATCCCGTTTTTGTCAGGGGTAGCCAAGCCGATCGAGGGGCTTTCCTTGCCCATCGGGATCTCGTTCTATACCTTCCAGATCATGTCGTACACCATTGATCTGTACCGCCATGAAACCGAGGTGCAGAAGAACTATATTGCGTTCGGCACGTACGTCACGCTGTTTCCGCAGCTGATCGCAGGCCCCATCGTGCGATATCGCGACGTGGACGACCAGCTGATGGGCAGACGCGAAAGCGTAGCCGATTTTGCCGCAGGCGTGCGCCGTTTTTGCGCAGGACTTGCCAAAAAGGTGCTGTTGGGTGACGCTGCCGCTGCCGCATTTGCGTATTTTTCAGAGGCTGCGGGCTTTGAGCATACCGCACTTGGCGCGTGGATGACGGTCATTTGCTACACCTTGCATATTTACTACGACTTCTCCGGATATTCCGACATGGCCATC
>JAZUSJ010000182.1:0-7734 GCA_045606685.1 Eubacteriales bacterium | reverse complement strand
AAAGAAAGAAGCAAGCTGATGCTTGCTTCTTTCTTTTTTCTGGGGTGAGATATGGGAGTCGAACCCACGACCTCCAGGGCCACAACCTGGCGCTCTAACCAACTGAGCTAATCCCACCGTATAAGTGGCGTGCCTTGAGGGATTCGAACCCCCGACCTACTGCTTAGAAGGCAGTTGCTCTATCCGACTGAGCTAAAGGCACAAATTCCGGAATTCCGGAAAATGGAGCGAGTGATGGGAATCGAACCCACGCGGCCAGCTTGGAAGGCTGGAATTCTACCATTGAACTACACTCGCATACGTACGTTTCTCAAAACCGCTCTAATATGATACCACGCAAATACGGATTTGTCAAGCCCTTTTTTAAAAAAAATCAGAAATATTGCAAAAAATTTCGAAAGGTAAAAAAGACTCGGAAAAATCGTCCCGAATTTTGCAAAAGCCTTGCTATTGACACAAAAAAATGCTATAATAAGGACAAGAATTTTGACAAAGGAGGGGCGTATGGGATATCTGACTCCGGATAAAATGCTTGCGACCTATCGCGACCTGACTCCCGAGATGCTGCGCGAGCGCGGCATTGACGTGCTGCTCATGGACATAGACAATACGCTTGCGCCCTACGAGCAGCCCGAGCCGGACGAGTGCATCACGGCCTGGCTTGCAGAGATGCAGGCGGCAGGCATACGGCTGGCATTCGTTTCCAACAATAACCGTGAGAGAGTGGATCTGTTCAATCAAAAGATCGGCATACAGGCGCATGCCAAGAGCGGCAAGCCGTTTGGCAAGAAGCTGCGGCAGGTAATTTCTTCCTACGGCTCGGACGCAGCGCGCACGGCAATGCTTGGCGATCAGCTGCTGACCGACGTGTTTGCAGGCAAGCACATTGGCGCGACGGCCTTTCTGGTGCCGCCCATCAAGGACAAGACCACGGCCTTTTGGCGCATCAAACGCGCCTTGGAGCGCCCTATCATCAAAAAATATGTAAAAAAGCACCCCGAGCAGGCAGCATGCGCTGCATTCTGGCTCGGCAGGAGGTAAAGAATGAGTTTTGCTACGTTTGGCCCGGGCGGAAACTGCGATTGGTTTTATGCCGAGGGCAATAAAGCGACCGTGCAAGCGCCCGGCTGGCTTGCGGCCAAGGGGCTGGATTCCTACGAATATGAGGCGGGCAGAGGCGTCAATGCCAGCGAAGCATCGCTGCGTGCGGTGGGAGAGAAGGCCAAGCAGCACGGCATTCATATGTCGCTGCACGCACCGTATTTCATCTCTCTTTCGGGGACGGAGGAGGCAACGCGCCTCAAAAGCATTGATTACATCAAAAAATCGCTGTGGGCGGCTGAGCTGCTGGGAGCAAAAACCATTGTCATTCACAGCGGCAGCGCGGGCAAGATCAGCCGCGAGCATGCCATGGAGCTTTCCAAGGATACGCTTGCCAAGGTGGCAGAGGCGGTGGGCGACACGCAGATCAAGCTTGGCATTGAAACCATGGGCAAGGTCAATCAGCTCGGTACGCTGGACGAGGTCATTGAACAATGCAAGGTGGACAAAAAGTTTGTTCCCGTGGTGGATTTCGGGCATCTGAATGCGCGCGTGTGCGGTAACGCATTCCCCGACGTGGACGCATATCGCGAGGTGTTTGACCGCATCGGCACGCAGCTGGGCGACGATGTGGCCAAGTATCTGCATTGCCATTTTTCCAAGATCGAGTATACGGGCGCGGGCGAGAAGCGGCACGTCACGTTTGAGGATGCCGTGTTCGGCCCTCGCTTTGAGCCGCTGATCGAGGCCATTATCCGCGAGGGCGTTTGCCCCAATATTATTTGCGAATCGGACGGCACAATGACCGCCGACGCGCTTGCCATGAAGAATTATTACAATGAACTGAGAGGTTGAAAATTATGAGCATGAGAGCAAAAAGAATTCAGAAGCTGCAGGCCGAAATGGCAAAAAAGGGATTTGACGCGTTGGTCGTGACAAGCGAGATCAATCAAAGATACCTGACCGGCTTTGCGTATACCGACGGATACGTGCTGATCACAAAGGAAAAGAACTATCTTTTGACCGACTTCCGTTATATCGAGGCGGCAAAGGCGACCGTGGACGCACAGATCTTTGAGATCATCATGCCCAAGGGCGGCATGCTTGACGAAATGGCTGCCAAGCTGGATGCGTGCGACGCCAAGATCACGGCTGTTGAGGAGGCAACGCTCTCTCTTGCAAGCTATGAGCGGCTCAAGGTCAAGTTCAAGAATACCGACCTTGTTCCCGGCGGCTCTGCGCTGATCGATACGCTGCGCCTTTACAAGGACGAGGAGGAGTTTGCCAGCATGGCACGCGCGCAGGCCATCACCGACGCGGCATTTGAGCATATTCTGACCGTGCTGCACCCCAATATGACCGAGATTGAGGTGGCGCTTGAGCTGGAGTTCTTTATGCGCAAGATGGGCTCGGAGGGCATTGCGTTCGATACCATTGCCGTCTCTGGCAGTATGTCCGCGCGTCCCCACGGTGAGCCGCGTCCCGTCAAGCTGGAAAAGGGTTTTCTGACCATGGACTACGGCGCGCGCGTGGACGGCTATTGCTCGGATATGACGCGTACAGTCGTGCTTGGCAAGGCTGATGCCGAGATCAAGAAGGTATACGACACCGTGCTTTTGGCACAAACCACTGCGATCGATGCGCTGCAGGCAGGCCTTTCCTGCCGTAAGGCGGACAAGATCGCGCGTGACATCATTGACGGTGCAGGCTACGAGGGCTGCTTTGGCCATAGCCTTGGACACGGCGTGGGACTGTACATTCACGAAAATCCCAGACTTTCGTTCGGCGCAGGGGAGAACGACGTGCTGGCTCCCGGCCACGTGGTCACGGCTGAGCCCGGCATTTACATTGAAGGCAAATACGGCTGCCGCATCGAGGATATGATCGGCATTCTGCCCGACGGTACCGCACACGACTTTACGCACAGCCGCAAGGATATGATCGAGCTGTTCTGATCGGAGGTTATGATGAAAAAAATCAAGGTAGGTATTGCAGGATCAAGAGGACTTTCCACCGTGATGGGATTGCGCGCCTTGCCCGACGTGGAGATCACAGCGCTTTGCAATCTGGACGAGGCGACGCTGGACGCACAGGCCAAGGATCTTGGCGTGGAGCATAAGTACCGCGTTTTTGAGGATATGCTGGCATCGGATATTGATGCCGTGATCATTGCCACGCCCATGCAATGCCACGTGCCGCAGGCCATCGCTGCCTTGGAGGCAGGCAAGCACGTGATGTGCGAGGTGACGGCGGGCGTGACCATGGACGAGCTGTGGTGGCTTTGCGAGGCCGTGGAAAAGAGCGGAAAGATCTATATGATGGCCGAGAACTATATCTACACACCGCAGGTGCAGCTGGTCAAGGAGATGGTCAAGAAGGGCTTTTTTGGCGACACGTACTATGCCGAGGGCATGTATCTGCACAATATTGACGGGCTGTTCAAGTATCCCGACGGGAAAAGCACGTGGCGTTCGTTCTGGCAGTGCGGTAAGAGAGGCAATTTCTATCCCACGCACAGCGTAGGCCCTGTGATGAACTGGTTCCCGGGGGATCGCATCACCGAGATTACGACCTATTCGCCCGGTGTGTATAACGAGCTGGGGCTGCGCCAGGACAGCGGCACGACCACCATGTGCCGTACTGCGAACGGCAAGCTGCTGAACATTCGCGTGGACTGCACCTCGCCCCGTCCGCATAACATGACCTATTATCAGCTGCAGGGAACAAAGGGCATTTTCCAGGCCGCATCGCACGGCTTTGGTGACTTGGATAAGGTGTCGTTCCTTGGCGAGAACAATCCGCTGGGCAATATGCAGTGGGAGCCGCTGACCAATTATAACGAGCATTTGCCCGAGAGATATAAGGTCGCGACTGCCGAGCAGAACGCAGCGGGACACGGCGGCGGAGATTTCTTTATCGTGGAGGACTTTATCAACGCCATCCGCACCAACACGCAGCCCGAGATCGACGTGTACAAGGCCTGCGAATGGACGGCTGTGGGACTGTTGTCCGAGCTGTCCGTGACCAACAACGGCCGCACCATGCAAATGCCGCATTTCAGAAAAAATATGCCGCTTGAAGAGAAGAAGATTACACTTTAATAGCAACCCCCGCGACAGCGTCGCGGGGGACTTTTATGCCCGCCACCACGCGGATAACTCCGTGCGAAAGGGTTCGCTCACCGTCACCCAAACGGATCACCCTCACAGGATAAAAGTTTTCGCCCGCCTTTTTCAAAAGGCGGCGCAGGTCGAGGGCGCGTAGCCCTCGTCGCTCGTCGCAACGGGCGAAATCTCTCCCACGGCCTTTCTTTGGTTCTTTCTTTGGCCTACTGCTCCAAAGAAAGAACGGAGAGGGTTTTCTCACATAAGAAAAAAGAAGTTGCTTGTGCAAAGCAACTTCTTTTTTCTGTCCCTATTATACCACAAAATCGTCAAAAAGTCAAGTCTTGTATTTTGCAAATTACCGTGTTACAATAGGTCATTCTAAATATGGAAAGGAGAATAATACGCAATGTCAAATCTTACATTACAGCAAAGACAGGCAGAGATTGATTCTCTTATCGATCATGAAATATTCGAGGATGATAAATTGGTTTATTCATTCGTTATAAATCTGTTCAATAACGGGGAAATAGACGAGTGTATAGAATATGTGAAATATCTTTGTACCCATAACAATGGGCGTTATCTGATATATTATCGATTGTGGTACGTGTCGTTGCTCTATTTGCGCGGATATTTCAAAGAGGCCAAACATGAATTCATATTATTACAGAATAATGATATTCCGGATTGTGTGAAAAGCTTTTATTTGAATAAACTCGGATTTGATGCGATATATGACAAATTCATCATCGAAGAAACAGAGCATTTTATTTTCCATATACATCCGAACCGATATGAAAAGCGAAATGAAATGCTGCACGAAACAGAACGTCGGGAGTTAGGCTACGAACTGGTCGGGAAAGGCTTTTTTAGTATATCACTTGAAAGAAAAATACACTATTTCTTGTGGGATGACGAGGAAATGAAACGGTATTTTTCCGGTTCACATACTTGCTCATGTTACGGTGTTATACAAGAGGGTGAACATAATAGAGATTGGCATGAGTCGACGCATGTTTACAATTATCTATATGGGTTGGAGAGACCGAAAGCATTTATTTTAGAAGGGATAGCTGTGTATCATGACGGTCGAAAGGGGATTGCGCGTCTGAAATATGCTCAGGTTGCATACCAAAAGTTAGGGATATCTCCCAATATTTTCGCATGGTGGCAGGATGCGGAAACTTTTCGTAATACAAATTCTTGGATTACATATACGACAGCGGGATATTTCATATTAAAACTGCGAAGAAAGTACGGGAAAGAAAAACTTTTGCAACTGGCGAAATATCAAACCTTTGAAGATGCTTGTCGTATTTATGGCGAAGCAGAACTTCTGTCTGCCATACATGAAACAGAAGAAGATATTATCAATTTGAATCAAGAAGCGATATGTGATTGATCGTTTGTAAACAGCGGCAAAAAGAGCCCTCTCCGCTGGAGAGGATGCCTGCAAGCAGGCTAGACCGCGAAGCGGTGGGTGAGATTCATACGGCGGTCGCTCCTTCACGGAATCGGATATCCCCAAGGGGAGATCAGGGTACTCTTGTCTTGTGGGACAGACGGCATAAGACGGTTTTGAGCGGTTTTATGGGGATCTCATCCACCACTTCGTGGTCCCCCTTCTCCAGCGGAGAAGGCTTTTTGCGCGCATCCGTTCCCATTGTTTGTCCGTTTGGGTGTACTCTGTATGGGCAGTTGTCCGGCGGCTTGCCGCATCGGTCCGCGAATTTGGTCATGCGCTCGGGCATCAACCCTTTTGGCACGAACTTACAAAAAGCCCTCTCCGCGGGAGAGGGGGGACCACGGAGCGAGTTTGCGAGCGGGTGGTGGGTGAGATTCATCCTACGGATGCTCCGCCACCAAAGCGGATTTCTCTTGCACAAACAAATTATTTGTGCTATAATGTGATATATCCTAAAAAAGGGGAACACAATATGCCGCTTCCTTACAATGCAAAAAACAAGAAGTTTGCCCGAAAAATGAGAAAGAATCCCACAAGGCAGGAAAATCACTTGTGGTATGGTTTTTTGAGAACATACCCCGTGCAATTCCGCAGACAAGTCATGATAGACGATTTTATTGCGGATTTTTACTGCCATAAAGCAAAGCTTGTTATTGAAGTGGACGGCAGCCAGCACGAAATTGACGAGGGATTGCAAAAGGACGAAATACGAACCGAAAAATTGGAAAGATATGGTTTAACGGTGATTCGCTTTACCAACAGAAGTGTTGACAAGGATTTTTACAGGGTTTGTGATTACATAGACAGAATAGTTAAAGAGCTTATGGGAGATGCTTAATGCATCTCCTTTTTGCAGCAGTTTTCCATAGCGGTGAAAGAGCGTCCGTGTGGTGAATCTCACCCACCGCAATCGCTTCTCTCATTTCAAAGCAGATTGATTTGAAATATCGCTCCGCTGCGGTCCCCCCTCTCCAGCGGAGAGGGCTTTTTGTGCGCATCCGTCTTGTTCAATTATTTGCTGCGGGATGCTTTGACAAGCCTTCCCCGCTGGGGAAGGTGGCATTTTGCGACCTGATCGGTTTTTGATTGCTTCGGTTTGCAAAATGACGGATGAGGTTCATCATGCGTACGCTCCTTCACGGGATCGACACTCCCTCTGCTGCTTCGCAGCATCTCCCTCCAAGGGGAGATCAGGGTTCTCCCATCCTGTGGGATAGACGGCGTAGGACGGCTTTGAGCGGTTTTATGGTGACCTCATCCACCACTTCGTGGTCCCCCTTCCCCAGCGGGGAAGGCTTTTGCGCGCATCCGCATAGAAAAAGGGAGAACGCCTGTGGGCGTTCTCCCTTGAAATTATCGGTAGTAAACGTAAAACACGATGATGGTTCTTTCCACACCGCCATGCTCCAGGTCGGGGGCAGTAATCACCACGCCATCCTTGGAAAGCAGCTCCCAGGCTTGCATATCATCAATCTTGCAACGGAAAATGACGTCTGCGCTGGCAAATACCAAAAGCTCGTCGTTACGGATGTTCAGTCCTCCGTTGCGGCCGATCACCTCGTCCACACCGTTGCGTTTTTCGGTCACGTATCTGATATGGTGGCCGCACATCTGCTCGGCCATCTCGCGACGGAATCGCTTGGAATCAGGCTTTTTTGGCTTGAAGATTCTTTTGAAAAGTCCCATATCTTACTTGCAAAGCTGGTTGTACTGCGCAATGGTGGCAGCGAAATCGTCGATGGCATTCTTGATGACCTGCGGATTTCTCATGTCAATGCCGGCAACCAGCAGGCTGTCCAGAGGCGACTTGGAGCCGCCGCACTTGAGGAAGGTGAGGTACTTTTCGATATAAGCCTCGCCCTGCTCCTCGATCTTGTTGACAACGGCGGACGCCGCGGAGATGCAGGTAGCGTACTTGTAAACGTAGAAATTGTAATAAAAATGCGGTATCCGTGACCACTCCAATTCAATATCCTTATCCGCCCGGATGAAACCGTGGTAGTCTGCATTGAGCGCGTAGTATCTTTCGGAAAGATGATCTGCCGTCAACGGAATGCCCTGCGCGGAATCTTCATGGATGAGTTTCTCAAATTCGGCGAACATGGTCTGCCGGTAGACCGT
>JAZUSJ010000181.1:0-9978 GCA_045606685.1 Eubacteriales bacterium | reverse complement strand
TTGCCTTTGGCAGTGTTATTCGCCTTTGGCGAGTGGTATTTGCTTCGCAAGTTTTCATGGCGAATAGAATATCACTGAAGCCGCAAGGCTTCAATATCACTATCGCGGCAGCGATAATATCACTCCGACGCAGTCGGAATATCACTCATATAGCAAAAAGAGAGAACTTTGCGAAATATCTTTTCGCATTACTCTCTCTTTTTTTCGCTAATTTCTCAGCCCCATCGGGCTGCTTTTTTACATAATACTGATCGCTTCACCCAGCGTCAGTGAGAAGACGTAGGCGCGGTCGGGCTCGCGGCCGAACAGCTCGCGGACGGCACGCGCGTAGTGCGTCAGCTGATCCTTGTGGGTGCTGATCATGCGTTCACGGTACAAAGCGTGATCGCGTCGCTCCTCGGGGGTGGGACGGTCGGTCTTGTAATCGCAGAGCGTGATGCTGCCGTCGCGTCCGATCAAAAGCAGGTCGATCGAGCCCTGCACGTGCAAAAGCTTGCCTGCAACCAGCTCCTTGATCTCGGGATTTTGCGAAAAGTCCTCAAGAGGCACGAAATTGTTGAAATGCACCTCGCGCATGACCTTGTCCGCATCCATGACAAAGGGGAAGAAATCGCTGTCGAAAAAGGTCTGCAGCGCGCGCACGTTGACGATCTTTGCCACGCGCGGCGTGACGTATTTTTCCGCGACCAATCGCTCCAGCTCGGCGGTAATGCCATACTCGCGAACGCGGGCAAAATCGCAATACTGCAAAAACAGATGCGCCGCCGTTCCGCGCTCGGCAGGGGTGGGCTTGGTATTCTCGGCCATCAGCGCAAAGAAATCCGGCTTTTCGCTGTGCATTTGCGCAAGTCTGCGCTCCAGCGCCTCGCGCGATTGCATCTGCTCGGCATCCTCACCCTCTGTAAAGCAGAAATCAGTATCCAGCATACGGGGCGAGAGCTTGGAGGCTGCCGCCTTGGAGGGAATGCGGTAAAGCAGCGAGGCATGCTCGCTTTGTGCCGCGGCCAGACGGATCAAGGACTCGTATTTCTCGGTATCCGTGCCGTCACGGCCGTCCGCGGCAGTATTCTGCGCAAAGGTCCGGCAGGTCACGGGCGCAACGGTGCCGTTTTCGTAAAGAGAAACGCGGCAGCAGGAATCGGCTCTTTGGCCGTCTGCGCACATGGCGCTGATTGCCCAGGTCAGATAGTTGGGAGCCTGCAGAATATCTGCGCGGCCGCCCATGGCGCATTCGCGCTGCAGCGCCCGATAAGGCTTTTTGATAGTGGCGGTCAGATACAAGCGCTCACGCGCACGCGTCAGCGCCACGTAAAGGGTACGCATCTCCTCCTCGGTGCTGCGGTGCAGCTTGCCAAGCGTCATGGAGCGGCGCAAAAGCGTATCGCGCTTGCCCTTGCCGTCCGAAAGCTTGATGCCGATGCCCATGTCCTTGTCGTAGATCAGCGTCTGTCTGCTGTCGCGACGGTTGAAGGCCTTGCCGCATTTGACCAAGAAGCAAACGGGGAACTCCAGGCCCTTGGAGTGATGCACGGTCATGATCGAAACACCGCCGCCCGCGCAGGATGCCTCGGATGCCGCTCCCTTGGCAGATGCGGCACGGTGCTGCGCACGCACGAAGCCGTAAAGGCCGTTCCAATGCTTTTTGGTAAATTGTCTTGCGTTTTCGTAAAGGAATAAGAAGGCCTCCTGCTCGGCAAAGGCGGCAAGATGCTCGTCCTGCGCAAGCTGCGTCAAAAGCGCGTCAGCCCCCAGCTGCACCGAGAGCGCGCGCACGTTCTCCAGCCAATCGCAAAAGACGCGGCATTTGCGCGCAAGCGTGCCGTCCTCGCCCTCGGATGCGTACAGTGCGATTGCGTCGTACAGGGAAAGATTGTGCGTGGCGTGCTTGCGGATCAAGGCAAGCTGCTCGTGCGAGAAGGGCGGCTCTTTTTCGCCCTGCGGCTCGGTCAGCAGGTAAGAGAGCGGAATGTCCTGGGAAGGATTGTCAATGATATCCAGAAGCGAGAGCCAGAAGCGGTATTGCGCGCTTTTGTAAAGCTCACCGCCCGTCTGGCGCGAAACGGGGATACCTGCTGCACTCAAAGCGTCGGCAAAAGCGTCCAAAGGGGCTTTGGAGCGGCAGAGAATGGCAATGTCCGAGGGCAGGATGGGCGTACCGTCCGCCTTGCGCTCTTCTTTGAGCAGGCGCACGATCTCGTTGACTGCGGCCACGGTTTCGGTATCAATGCCGTCGCTCTCATTCTCGTCGTCCTCTGCATCGTCCTCATCCGCATCGGCAGGCTGCGTGATCTGCAGCTGCACAAGCGGACTTTGGTAGCCCTCGGGCGCGGATTTTCTGTGTATAAGGTCGTCATCGGGGCGGTAGCCGATGGTGTCGGGGCAGGCCTCGAAGACGTACGCGCAGACCAGGTTGGTAAACGCAATGACCGATTGGTCGCAGCGGAAGTTTTCGGACATGAACAGCACGCAGCCCTCGTCAGTCTTTGGAGGATTTTCCAGCATTTCGGGCGTCAGCGTGGCAAAGCGGCGGCGGTAGTTTGCAAAGATCGAGGGATCGGCCTCGCGGAAGCCGTAAATGCTTTGCTTGATGTCGCCCACCATGAAGCGGTGATCTCCGCCGATGATGGCAAAGATCTTGTCCTGCAAGGAATTTACGTCCTGGTATTCGTCGATATATACCCAATCGAATTTGTCGCGGTACGCAAGGGCAAGATCGGTCAGGCTGCCGTCGGGATTTTGCAAAAGCTGCAGCATAAAGCGAGGCATATCCGAAAATTCGCAAACGCCCAGCCTCAGCTTTTCCTCGGCATAGCGCTTGTCGTATGCCTGCATGATGGCCGCAAGCGTGTGACAGATCGAGGCCGTGGCGGCAAACTGCGCACGGATATCCTCGGGATCCACCGAAAAGTTTTCGGAAAGCTTTTTGATCTTGTCGTTCTGCTTTTTGCGAAATGCTTCAAATTCCTCGCAAAGCGGTGTTTTCTGATCCTTTTTGACAGTCGGCTTTTTGGTGGCGGGATGTGCCGCAAAGGCCTCGGCTGCGTCCTTGTAGCCGCCGCTTTGCAGCCTTTGTGCGATCATGCCGCAGCGTGCCGCGTCGGAATCAAACATCCGGGCAAAGGATGCACCGCATACGGGATCGGCTGCGATCTCGTTCTTGGCCTTGAGGAATTTTTGCTCCAGCGCAAGCAGCGAATTGACCGTGTGTGCGCGCAGCTGTGAGCCCCACAGTGAGTCAAAAAAGTCGGCCTCGGTCTCGGCCTCGATGCGCTGTGCGCAGTCGGCAATGCGGGCAACACCCTGCTCGGAGGTGACCAGCTTTTGGTAAAGATCGGTCAGCGTGGGAACAAGCGCGGAAAAATCGCGCGAGGAGACCAGCGTTTCCACGAAAGAGAGAAACGCGCTCTCGCGGGAAAGCCCCAGTATGCCGTGTTCCGCGTCACGGCATTCGTGATAAAAGTCTTCAATGACCTCCTCCATCACCGCGGCAGCAATGCCGTCCGCCTCGCCGTCGTCCGCCATGCGAAAGCCTGCCGGCAAGCCCAGTCGCTCGAAATTGGCGCGCACAGGCTCACCGAAAAAGGCGTCGATGGTGTGAATATGCGCCCCCGGCAAAAGCAGCAGCTGATGGTTGAGGTGTCGGTTGGCGGGATCCTTGGCGATCGCCTCGGTCAGCGCAAGCGCAATGCGCGAGCGCAGCTCGGCGGCTGCGGCACGCGTGAAGGTCACGATCAGCATGCGGTCCAGCGTGCAATTCTCGTTTTCCACGATCTGATTGATGATGCGCTGCGTCAGCGTGGCGGTCTTACCCGAGCCTGCTGCGGCCGACACAAGAAGGGAGGTCTTTTGGTATTGCATAGCGGCGCTTTGCGCCGGTGTCCACGTGCGTGCCATATAAATCTCCCTTCTGTCAGAATGTGTCGGTCACGGCCATGTCGCAGCTGTCCTTGATGCGGCAGAAGCGGCAGGCGTCGGATCCCGGTCTTTTTTCTATGATACCGTCGTACATTTGCGAGGCAATGTCACGCACGGTGCTTTGTATTTTGCGGTTGATCTCGGCAAATTCGTCCTTGGTGCAGTAAAGCGTGCCGGCCTTTTTCTTTTCGGGATCAGCCCCCGGATCAATGGCTTCGGGGACACCGTCCTCGGAGAGGATCATGCCGCTTTGGAAGGGCTTGGGCGCACCGTTTTCCTCGGCTGCCGAGAAATACAGCGCTGCCGAGGGGATCACTGCACCGTCCTTGTCGTAAAGCTTGGCATTTTCGGGCGAGCAGACCGTAAAGAGGTACAGGGGCAGCTGAATATCCTTGCCGCTGTAAGCGTCCTCCAGCTTGAACTTGCTGCTGCCTGTCTTGTAGTCCACGATGCGCAGATAGGTCTTGCCATCGTGCCGCCATACGTCCACGCGGTCAACCGTGCCGCCAATGCAAACGGCAGGCAGGGGGGACTCCCCAACGGGCAGCACCATGGGCGCGGGGGCGGTGGGATCATGCTCCTTGATGCGCTGCTCAAAGGCAACGGGTATGAAAAGTCCTTGCGAGAATTCGGACATCAACGTCTCTAAAAGCGAGAGCGCCAGCTCGCGCAGCTTGCAGAAGCGGTGCATCAGCGAGGGTGGGATATCCTCGAGCCTGCTGTGACAAACAGCACTGATATAAAGCGCGATGATGCTGTCGGCAAGCTGTTCGGCTTCTTGCTTTGCGAGCGGATGCACGCGGCCGTCCTCGCCCATGCAGGCCTTGATGAAATGCTCCAGCACGTAATGGATAAACGAGCCTGCGTCGGCATAGCTGACCGTAGCGGGCGTGCGCTGGCGCAGATTCAGAATGTTTTCGGAAAAATAACGGTAAGGGCAGCTTGCAAATACCTGGATCTTGGATTTGCTCAGGTAAAGCTTATCCCCAAGCAGCGTTCTTGCCGCCTCGGGGGAAAGGCAGGGCAGATGTACCGCTGCCTCTTCTGCATCCTTTTGCACGGTGCGCGGCAGGCGTACCGTGATCTCCTTACAATCGGGGAATAGGTGCAGCACGCGCTGCCAGGCAACGCCGGGGGTGATATCCTTGCCTGCGGTGTTCTTTTCGGAGCGCGAAAGATAAAGCAGCTCGCAGGGCTTTGTCATGGCGCGGTACACGTAAAACAGCTCTGCCGAGGAGCGGATCTCCTTGGTGGTGTGCATACCCAGCCCCAGCTCACCAAGCTCTTGCTTATCCTGCTCGGAAAGCAGTCCCGAATCGCTGATTGATGCGGGGAATTCTCCCTCGTTGAGTCCAAGCAGCAGCGCAACCTTGATCTGCCCCAGTCGCATGGTGGCGGCCGAGCCGATCATCACGCAATCCTGCATGGTGGGAACCGAGCCCATGTCACTCTTGGCCAGCATGACCGAAATGGCCTGCGCAAATTCGGCAGGCGTCAGTACCTCGTCGGGCATCAGCGCGGCAAGCTCGGCAAGGATGGCTGTGACATGGTCGTAAAGGCGCACCGTGTCACCCGCCTTGCGCATCTTGTCCAGCGAAAGCTGTGTGGCGGCAAGATCCGCAAGCCTGTCCGAAACCTGCAGTGTCTGCAGATATTCCCAAACAGCGGCGCACATATCCGGCACGTTCTGCGCGGCACGCAAGCGCATCTCCAGCGTTTGCAGCGGCAGCATTACGGTCTCTCTTGTACGGTTGGCTGCGGCTAAAATGTCTGCCGCGCGGGGGGACATGACCTCGCTGTATCCGTCGGGATTCATGGTCCAGACGTCGGCAAAGAAGCGGTTGCCCGAAATGTTCCAGGTCTCGCAATAGTCCTCAAAGCGATCCATGTCGGCATTTTCCACACCGCAAAGTCCCGTGTGCAAAAGCGTCATCACGTCAGCGCGACGGTAGCCCGTGCAAACGCAGCGCAAAGCGCTCTGGATCAGCCTTGTGATGGGGTAGGCGCAAACGTCGGTGCGACGCGAGAGAAAATAGGGAACGTGATATTGCTCCATGGCGCGATCCAGTATGCCGCGCCAAGCCTCGGTATCACGCACCACTACAGCGATCTCGCTGTGCTGATATCCCTTGGACAGCAGCTCCACGATATGCAAAGCAGCCGCCTGCGCCTCGGCATAGGGCGTTTCGCAAACGAACAGGGAAATGGGCATCTGCGCCCCTGTTTTGGGCAGCGGATCGGCAGAAAAGCTCCAAAGCCTTTGCTCCAGCGCGATCAGCGCCGCATCCCGCGTGCGGATGCTGTGGGTTAAGGTGACGGTGTCGGGGGATTGCCCCAGGTCACGGCACATGCGTCTGACGCGCGCGTGCGTGTTTGCAAGCTCCTCCATGTGCGGCGGAATGCTGTTTCCATCGGGCAGGCAAAGCGTCAGCGTCACCCCGTCCGCACCCTTGAGCATCTGCTCCAGCACGCGGTATTCGGGAGAAGTGAAGCTGGTAAAGGAATCGATATATACCTGTGTGCCGCGGAAAAAATCGTGTCGCTCCAGCACGGCTGCAAGCTTTGAGAGCTTGTCCGCGGGATCACCGCCAAAGCCCTCGTCCAGCATATTTTCAAAGCAGGCCCAGACAAGCGAAATGTCGCGCATCTTTTTGTAAAGCGGAGAGGCAGCATCCAGCTTTTCGCAGGCGCGCTCCGTCTGTGCGGGCGTAAGTCCTGCGGCACGCAGCTCCTGCGCAGTTCCCAGCATCAGCGCGGGCAGGGCGGGATCGGAGGTGTTGCGGTATTGCTCCAGCATGCCCGAAAGCTCACGCAGCGTTTTCCACATATAAAGCGATCTTGCCGCCTCGGATACCGGCTCTGCCGCAATGCCACCGTAAGTGCCGAACACCTTCTCTGCAAGGCGGGAAAAGCTGAAAATTTCAAAATGCAGCCCTGCACCTGCGGGCAGCGAGGAGAGCAAGCGATGCTCGGCACTATAGACCTCTTGCTCGGGTACGATCAGTATAGCGCGTCTGCCGGATGCAACGTCGTCGCGAATGCATTGCTCCACGTACGCGGATTTTCCGCATCCCGAGTGACCGAAAACAAATGTGGTCATGCTTGCTCTTCCTCCTTGATCGTTATGTTTCTGCAAATGGTCTGCCTCCCACGCCACGCATAGGCACGGTCGGCAAATTCCTCGTCCGACATGCACTGCAGTGTTGCAAGATCGGGACAGGGAATCAGATCTTCCCTAAAGTAGGGAATCTTCGTATAAAGCGTGCCTGCACGCTTGGCTGCCGCGGTAAAGGGGCAGGCGTCCTGACAGATATCGCAGCCCCAGACGTACGGGTGAGAGCGCAGCTGCGCGATCTCTTGCGCGTCAAGCTCTCCTTTTTTCTGTGTCAGATCCGAAAGGCATTGCTGCTTGGAAAGATCAACGGGACACGCGCGGCGGCAGGCTCCGCAATCGGGACAATGCTGTACGGGTAAGGGGGGATTGGTACAGGGCATGCTTGTCACGATCTCCCCGAGGAATACGTAAGAGCTATGCTCGCGTGTCAGCAAAAGACCGTTTGATCCCATGATGCCAAGCCCTGCCATGCAGGCAGCCTCGACCTCTGCAATGGGAGAATGATCCGCAAAGCCTGCGAAGGTGTGTTCGGGAAAATCATTGCGCAGCGCGGGAAGCACCTTTGCAAACAGCGCGGAAAAATAGGCGTGATAATCCTTGGCAACCGCATACATGGATACCGTGCGCTCCTTACAAGGGACGGCATAAGGCACGGCCAGCATGAAAACAGAGCCGGCTTTGATGCCCGCGCGCTCCAAAAGATAGGGGCGCAGCACGCGGCAATCGGATAGCGCTATGCTTTGCCCGATCATGATACCGCTCGGTAAATATTTGGTCAGATCCATCATGCTGCCCCCTTTTCTCTGTGTTTTTTTCATTATACCAAAAAACGCGCAAAAAAACAAGCGCAAAGGGCTGCTTTTGTAGATGTTTTTCTAAATTCAACGACTTTTTATGATATCTTCATAGAACGGTCACAAAGGTTTTTTATAATAAGTAGTGAAAATCAAAGGGAGGTGTCCGGATGCAGGATAAAAAAGATATCGACTTTGATAGACTTGACGAGAATCATGAAAGTGAATATAAATATGACGTGACCTCAACAGACGAGCAGCACACACGCTACATCACACCCGAGGGCAGCACGGGGTATACCTTTACGCCGCCCTCACGCAGACCGGCCTACAGACGTCGCCGCTTTGCCGTGACCACGGTGATCACCGTGGCCTCCTTGCTGGCAGTTCTTGCCATGGGCGTGGTATTTATGGGCGGTATGATGCTGGGCGTTCATATGAACTACTATGGCATGGAAATGAACGGGGAGCTGATCGGCTCGCCCGCAATCGGACAGATGCAGTACGGTGAGCATGAGGCAGCGTCCGATGCGCATGAAAAGCTGGACAAGGCCGAAACGCAGAATACCTCCGGCATTACCTCGGCGGGGGACAACGCCATGTCTGCGCCCGAGGTGGTCAGCAAGGTCAGCGCAGCCGTGGTGGAGATCACCACCGAAACCAAGATCAGCGGCAACTGGGTATCCTCTTACGTTGCGGGCAGCGGTGTGGTCATTTCACAGGATGGCTATATTGTGACCAACTGCCACGTAGTGGACGGAGCGGATCAGATCAAGGTCAGATTGACCGATGGCACCGAGTTTTCGGCACATTTGCTTGCCTCTGATGCGCAGAACGATCTGGCGCTCTTGTGGATCAATGCAAACGGCTATCCGCTCACGGTTGCGCAGATGGGCTGCAGTGCCGATCTTGCCGTAGGGGAGGATGTCCTGGCCATCGGAAATCCGCTTGGCTCGCTGGGCGGCACCGTGACCAACGGCATTATCAGCGCGACGGCACGTACGCTGCTCATTGACGGCAATACCATGACGCTGCTGCAAACCAACGCGGCTGTCAACCCCGGCAATTCGGGCGGCGGACTTTTCAATATGGCCGGTCAGCTGATCGGTGTGGTCAATGCAAAATGCTCGGACGATGACGTGGAGGGACTGGGCTTTGCCATTCCCGTGGATACCGTGTATGAGATCATGACCGATATGATCGGCATGACTGTGTCGTATGTGGATGACCTCAAGCAATACGGTTACGTGCGCGGCATTGTGGATTCGGGACTTTCTTTGTTCGATGTATCCAGCATGCAGGAGGCATTTTACTATTTCAATGCAGGAAGCACGGGCGTATACGTGCTGGAATCGGCATATTCTTCAGAGATCGCATACGGTGACCGCATCGTGTCGATCAACGGCACCCCTGTTTCTACGGCTGCCGAGGTCTCTGCCTTGCTCGGAGAAATGCAGGTGGGGGACACCATCACGCTTGTTGTCCGCAGAAGCGGCAGAAATATTGAGGTGACCATGATGCTGCGGGAGTATGTCCCGGAGGAGCTGCGCGATAACGTCAGCTTTGAATAATTCCGAAAAATAAAAACGGAGGACAATGGAATGTATCATATTTTAGTTGTGGACGATGAGTCCAGGATCCGCGCGATCATCCGCAAGTACGCGGAATTTGAGGGACACACCGTCAGCGAAGCCACCGACGGTATGGATGCGGTGTATCAGTGCCGCGAAAAGACCTTTGATATGATCCTTATGGATATCATGATGCCCGAGCTGGACGGCTTTTCGGCTTGCCGTGAGATCCGCAAGATCACAGATACGCCTATCATTATGCTGTCTGCAAGGGGAGAGGAATACGACAAGATCAACGGCTTTGAGCTTGGTATTGACGATTATGTGGTCAAGCCCTTCTCGCCCAGAGAACTGATGCTGCGGATTGACGCCATCATGAAGCGTTCCGCAGGGACAAAAAACGCATCCTCCGGCCGGTATGACGCAAACGAAATCATCTCTCTGGCAGGGGGCGGTCTGAAGGCGGATCTGACCGCACGAATTGTATACATCGACGGTGTACGGGCGGATATGACGCCGAAGGAATACGATTTGTTCTTCTATATGCTGAAAAACAAAAATATCGCCCTGACCAGGGAAAAGC
>JAZUSJ010000180.1:0-3643 GCA_045606685.1 Eubacteriales bacterium | reverse complement strand
AAATCAGCAATTTATTGCAGATTTTGTAAAGTTCGACTACGAAAACATCCACCCGGGATGTTTTCTCCGCTCAGGATGACACGAGGGGGCGCACTTCTCGGCTCAAGGTGTCAAAAGTGCATCCACCCACAAATCGTTTTTTCGCTTATTTTGTATCCCCATTGCTCAACCTTTTTTGTTTGCCATTCGCCTACCCCACGGCATATTACGCGCTGACAAAAAACAATAAGAGGTCAAGTCGTCGACTTAACCTCTTGATTGTTATAATTACTTATACTTTCTCTTGCGCGCTGCTTCAGATTTCTTCTTGCGCTTTACGCTGGGCTTCTCGTAGCATTCTCTCTTACGGAGCTCGGCAAGAACGTTGGAGCGAGCCATCTGACGCTTAAAACGTCTCAGAGCGCTATCCAGGGTTTCGCCTTCCTTGAGTCTTACTTCTGCCATTATCTATTTCCCTCCCCTCGCGTCTGCCAAGAGTGAACTAAACATAACTTCCGTTATATCCTTTGGTATTATACACCAAACCTATTGGCTTGTCAAGTATTTACGCAAAAGTTTTTTTTATTTTTATCTGACCACGATATTGACGATCTTGCCGGGTACGGAAATTTCCTTGACAATGGTCTTGCCCTCGATCTGCTCTGCGATCTTGGGATCGGCCTTTGCAGCAGCAATCGCGTCCTCCTTGGAGCAGCCTACGGGCAGCAGCACGGTTGCGCGAACCTTGCCGTTGATCTGTACTGCAACCTCAACGGAATCGTCCACGGTCTTGCTCTCGTCATAGGTGGGCCAAGGCTCGTATGCAATGGTATTGTCATGTCCCATGATCTGCCAGATCTCCTCACCGATATGCGGGCAGATGCAGGACAGCATCTTGATCAGTCCCTCCGCATACTCGCGGGAGCATTTGCCTTCCTTATACACGGCATTGACAAAGATCATCATCTGCGAAATGGCGGTGTTGAACGCCAGCTTCTCAAAGTCCTCGGTGATCTTCTTGACGCTCTTGTGATAGATCTTTTCGAGCGCGGGTACAGCCTCGTCCACGATATTCTCTTGTTCGGTAAAGAACGCCCATACGCGGTTGAGGAATCTGCGTGCGCCGTCCACGCCTGCATCGCTCCAGGGCTTGGAAACTTCAAGCGGGCCCATGAACATTTCATACAGACGCAGCGTATCCGCACCGTAATCTCTGACGACGTCGCTGGGATTGACCACGTATTCGGGGAAACGCTTGCCCATCTTGATGCCGTTCGCACCCAGGATCATGCCCTGGTGAACAAGCTTTTGGAAGGGCTCCTTGGTGGGAGCAAGTCCCTTATTGTACAGGTATCTGTTCCAGATTCTGGAATACATCAAATGTCCGACTGCATGCTCGGGGCCGCCGATATACAGGTCAACGGGCATCCAGTGCTTGAGCAGCTCCTGATTTGCAAATTCGTCGTTGTTATGGGGATCGATATAGCGCAGGAAGTACCAGCTTGAGCCTGCAGATCCGGGCATGGTAGAGGTCTCTCTCTTGCCCTTGATGCCGTTCTTGTCATACTGCTTCCACTCGGTTGCGTTCTCCAGAGGTGCCTTACCGCCCTCGCCCTTGTAGTTTGCCAGCTCAGGCAGGATCAACGGCAGCTCCTCGTCAGGCAGCACGTGTACCTCTCCGTCCTCGCCGTGTACCACGGGAACAGGCTCGCCCCAGTAACGCTGACGCGCAAAGATCCACTCTCTGAAGTGGTAGTTGACCGTTCTCTTGGCAACGCCCATGCCCTCCAGCTTGGCAGTAATGGCCTCCTTGGCCTCTTCCACGGTCAAGCCGGTAAACTCCTCGGAGCTTACAAGGCGATAGCCCTTGCCCAAATAGTCCTGCTTTTCAAACGCCTTTTCGGACACGTCCACGTGGCCAAGCTTGTCGTCGCCATCGATGACCTGGATCATATCGATATTGTGCGCGATCGCGTACTCAAAGTCACGCTGATCGTGCGAAGGAACAGCCATGACTGCGCCCGTGCCGTAGTTTGCCAGCACGAAATCACCGATAAACATGCGCACTTCCTTGCCGTTGACGGGGTTGATGCAGCTCACGCCCTTGAGCTCACAGCCCGACTTGGTCTTGTTCAGCTCGGTACGGTCCATATCGTTCTTCTTGAGCGTTTCATCGATATATGCCTGAACCTCATCCCTGTTCTGCACTCTGTCAAGCAGACTCTTGGTCACCTCGCCATCGGGAGCCAGCACCATGAAGGTGATGCCGTAGATGGTTTCGATGCAGGTGGTGAAGATCGAGAACTCACCGCCGCCCACGATTTGGAACTTGACTTCCACACCGGTGGACTTGCCGATCCAGTTCTTCTGCATCAGCTTGGTGGATTCGGGCCAGTCGATCTCGTCAAGCCCCTCCAGCAGCTCTTCTGCAAATGCAGGCTGGTTGATTACCCACTGCTTCATATTCTTTCTGACTACGGGATAGCCGCCGCGCTCGGACTTGCCGTCGATGACCTCATCGTTGGAAAGCACGGTACCCAGCTCCTCGCACCAGTTGACAGGCATGTCAATATACTGCGCATAGCCGTCCAGGTACAGCTGCTTGAAGATCCACTGCGTCCACTTGTAGAACTCGGGATCACTTGTCGCGATCATCTTGGACCAGTCGTAGTCAAAGCCCAGCTCGCGCAGCTGATTTGAGAAGGTCTTGATATTTTCCTGGGTAAAGCCGTTGGGGTGGTTGCCCGTGGTGACCGCATACTGCTCTGCAGGCAGACCGAACGAGTCATAGCCCATGGGGTGCAGCACGTTGTAGCCCTGCATTCTCTTCATTCTCGAGATAATGTCGGTCGCGGTATAGCCCTCGGGGTGACCTGCGTGCAAGCCCACACCCGACGGATACGGGAACATATCCAGCGCATAAAATTTAGGCTTGGAAAAATCCCAGACGTCAGTCTTGAAGGTCTGGTTTTTCTCCCAATATTCCTGCCACTTTTTTTCAACTTGTAAATGCTCGTACTTCATGATTTATATTTTTCCTTTCTGCCGCCGGGATAGCGGTTGAGATAATGATACGTAATAAAAAACACATCTTTTATTATATATTTTGTTTGCATTTTTGTCAATAGTTTTGCGAAAAAACGACTGCAAAGCGCCCAAACAATCAAGCGGTGCATCGTATATCCCTGATTTTCCAGATGGGGATTTCAATCATAGCTCAACTAAACACGACATAAAAGCCACCACTACGGTGTAGCAAGGCTTGTCCCTCCGTTACGCGCAACACAAAAAATATTTTATAATGTATGGAAAAATAATGTAACAGAGTACAGCCTTTTTGCAAGCATCCCACGGCGTGTCATCCTGAGCGGAGCAAACAATTGAGTATTGTTTGCGGAGTCGAACTTTCAAGAATCTGCAATACATTGCAGATTCTTGAAAGTCAAAGCGCAGATGCGCTTTGAGGATCTCCGAACGGTTTTTACCACGCTTTTTACTTTTGTGTTACATTGAGAAAACCCTTTTGAGATCCCGCTTCGCGCTCTGCACTCCGCGCCCTCCCTTCGGTCGGGTTCGACTCCGCTGCGTCGCACTGCGACTTGCTCCGCTCAGGATGACACATATGGGATATTCCAAGCAAAATGCCCGAGGCAAGCAGAGGCTT
>JAZUSJ010000179.1:0-5090 GCA_045606685.1 Eubacteriales bacterium | reverse complement strand
CAAGCTCCCCTGTGATCACCTGCTCGTCACCGAACAGCACGATCGAAAGCTCGGGATTCTCGGCAAGTGCCATCAATGCGCCCTGCACGACCATCTCGGGGCCTTTATCGCTGCCCAGCGTGTCTATTGCGATCTTGTAAGTTGCCATATCTTCCTCCTTATTATTCCACGGCGATGAGATAACGGTAGACCTGCTGGCCTGTGGTAAACACGTCCACGCTCAGATCCTCATAAGCCTGTTCGATTGCCTCTGTCATGGCAACTCTTTCCTCCTCGGAAACACCGTCACCCACGAACAAGGTCAGGATCTCGCGATCCTCAATATCCTCGATCGTGCCGATCATGGCGATCATAGCCTCGTATTCATCAGCACAGGAGCAGACCAGCTCACCGTCCAGAATGCCGATCGCCTCGCCCTTTTTGACCTGTACGTCACCAATCACGGTATCGCGAATAGCGTAGGTGATCTCACCCGAAGCCACTGCCTCCTTTGCATCGGTCATATCCGAAATCTGCTCGTCCGCGTCCGGGGTGGCCGCATTGAACACAGCCAATGCCGTATATCCCTGCGGGAACGACTTGGTAGGCACCACGCGCACGTCCACGCCCTCGCAAAGACCTGCGGCCTGATGCGCTGTCAGCAGAATATTTCCGTTATTGGGCAGGATGATCACATGATCGACATTCAACTCCCCGATCGCGTCCACAAAATCCTGTGCGCTGGGGTTGGAGGTCTGGCCACCGTCGATGATCACGTCCGCACCAAGCTCACCAAACAGCGCGTGCATGCCTTCACCGCTTGCCACCGCGATCACACCGTAGGGCTTGTGCAGCTTTTTCTTTTTTTGCTCTGCAACCGTTCTCTCGGAATGCTGCAGGCTCATATTCTCGATCTTGACCTCCAAGTATTCGCCAAACTGCTGGCAAAGCAGCAGCACGTCTGCGGGGATCATGGTATGTGCGTGTACCTTGAGCACGTCACCGTCACGCAGCGCAACGATCGAATTGCAATCCTTTGCTTCAAGCGCGGCACGGAAGCCCTCCAGGTCAAACGCCTCGGGTTCTCCCTTGGCCTTTTGCAATCTGACCAGCACCTCGGTGCAGTAGCCCCATTCCAGCGGGCTGTCGGTGGTGAACAGATCGTAATTTACGGCAGGCTTTGCCTCGGCTGCAGCCGTATGATAGCCCTGTTCCGTGATCTCCTTGCCGGTCAGCGCATCGTACATGCCTGCAAGCATGGCAAGATATCCCGCTCCGCCGCTGTCCACCACGTCCGCCTGTGCAAGCACGGGCAGCATTTCCTTGGTCTTGGCAAGCGTGCGATTGGCCTGATTGATCAGAATCTCAAACATTTCCTCAACCGTGGTATCCTCGCTTACGTTTTGTACCGTATATTCAGAGCTTTCACGGAACACGGTCAGAATGGTTCCCTCCACGGGATTGGCTACTGCGTGATACGCACGCGCCACACCTGCCGCAAGTGCTTCGGCAAGCTCTGTAACGCTGACGGTTTCACGGTCTGAAAGCGCACCTGCAACACCCGCGATATACTGCGAGAGAATGACACCCGAATTGCCGCGCGCACCCAGCACGCAGCCCTTGGAGAAATTGCCCAGGTGACCGCCGACCGAGTCCTCCGCCTGCAGACGCGCAAGGCCGCCCTCCAGCGTTTTGGTCATGTTGATACCGGTATCACCGTCCGGCACGGGAAAAACGTTGAGATCGTTGATCTCTTCCATATTGGCACGAAGACCTTGCGCACCGCCCATGAGCAGATTACGCATATCCCGGCCGTTCAATCTTATCGTTTCCATAGATCATCCATCCTTTAAGTCGTTATGGGAAGCATACTGCGAGTCATGCGCTCCATGTACGCAGCAATAGTACTCATGTCGATGCGCTTGCCTTCATCGCTAAGCAACCACTGTCCCAGCACGTGCGACATACCGCTGATCATGAAGGTTGCGGTCATACGGCGCTCCGTGCTGTTTTCGCTGCTCTCATAGGATTGCATCAGCTTATTTTCCAGCTTGGCCACAAAGGCCTCAGTCCTGTCACGGTAAACCGTCCGCAGCTCCTCCGCCTGCTTTTCCACAGCGGCAAGCAAGCCCTGCACGTAAGCCTTGGGAGACTCGAACAGGCTTTTTTTCTCTGAAAATGCATTCATCAGCTTATCAATGCAATTCTCTTCTATCTCGTTGGCCAGATCCAACGAATCCACGTAATGCTTATAAAACGTGGTCTTATTGATCATAGCACGCTCGCAGATATCCTTGACCTTGATTTTTTCCGGAGTATACTGATTACGCAAGGACAAAAAAGCCTGCTTGATCTGTTGCTTTGTCTTTATGATCCTGAGATCCATTCAATGGCTCCTTTCATCTGTATTCGAATCAAATAATCAACTTTAGTTGCTTATCCAATTATAGTCGCTTATATAATCTTTGTCAATAGTTTTTTTCAAAAAATGCGCACATTTTATTGACGATTGGCGAAAATATGATATAATATGGATATATACTTTATTAAGTCAAAGTAAAGGAGGTTTGGTGTGCGCGTTTGCAATCCAATTCTGCCGGGATTTCACCCCGATCCCTGCATCTGTCGCGTGGGAGAGGATTATTTTCTGGCCACCTCCACCTTTGTCTGGTTTCCCGGGGTACAGCTGTATCACTCGCGGGATCTTGTGCATTGGCGCGAGATCCCCTGCCCCTTGCGAAAAACCTCACAGCTTGATCTGCGCGGCTGTCCCAACTCGGGCGGTATCTGGGCGCCGTGTCTGACCTACTGTGACGGGACGTTTTATCTGATCTATACGGTGGTGCGCAACTTTCACGGTATTTTCAAGGACACGCCCAATTATCTGGTAACGACCACCGATATTTTCAGCGGTGCATGGTCAGAGCCGATCTACCTCAATTCCAGCGGCTTTGATCCTTCTCTGTTTCATGCACCGGACGGCAAAAAATACCTGGTCAACATGCTCTGGGATCACAGGCTTGAAAACCATCCCTTCCAAGGTATTCTGCTACAGGAGTATTCAGAGCAAGAGCAGCGGCTTGTTGGCAAGATCTTGAATATTTACAGCGGCACGGATATTGGCTGCACCGAGGCACCGCATCTGTTTTTCAAGGACGGTTACTATTACCTTTTGTTTGCAGAGGGCGGCACGCTGTATAACCACGGTGTGCGCCTGGCACGCGCACGGCAGATCCAAGGGCCTTACCAAACCGATCCTCTGCCCGTGCTGACTACGCGACACGCGCCCGATGCGCCTTTGCAGCGAGCGGGACACGGATCCCTGACCGAGGCCCCGGACGGCACTCCCTACATGGTCTATCTCTGCGGTAGACCGATCGGCGAGAAAAAGCGTTGTATTCTCGGCCGCGAGACCGCACTTGCAAGGCTGAAATGGACATCCGACGGCTGGCTGCGCACGGCTCACGGGGATATCATCCCCGAGCGCGAGATCGAGGTGGATATGCCAAACATTCCTTTTGATCATATTCCTTGCACGGATACCTTTGACTGCACGGTGCTGCCCGAGCGCTACAAAACGCTGCGCGTGCCGCTTGACACGGTTGGATCGCTGACCGCTTGCCCCGGCAGGCTGCGACTTTACGGTCACCAATCCATCACCTCGCACGACGTGCAGGCAATGGTGGCAAGGCGTATGACCTCTCATAACTGCGAGGTGACCGTCAAAATGGAATTTGATCCGCAGCATTTTCAGCAAATGGCGGGCTTGACCGTTTTTTACGACACCTTCAATTTCTTCTACTTATACATCAGTCGCGAAGACGACGGCACGCGCGCTCTGCGCCTGTGTGTGCGCAACAATTTGCACTTCTCCGATCCGCTCGGCGGTGCATTCCAAATCCCCGACGACGGCGCGATCCTGCTTCGCGTGCGCGTTTCGGGCTGTCGGCTGCAGTTTTTCTGCTCGACTGACAAAGAACACTTTATCCGGGTTGGCCCCGAGTTGGATTGCTCCAATCTGGCCGACGAGGGTTACAGCGAGATCGGACACGAGGGACACACGGGAACGCTGATCGGCATGGCTTGCCAGGATCTGAGCGGAAAATGTAATTTTGCTGATTTTTTCAGCTACACATACCAAGATATCAAATAACAAAGGAGATTTACGATGGCTAAAAACGTACAAGACATCATGCACATGATCCGCGAGAACGGGATCAAGATGGTGGATTTTAAAATGGTGGATGTGAACGGTCAGTACCGTCACGTGACCATTCCCGCGCAGAATTTTTCCGAGGACACCATGAAAAGCGGCATTGGATTTGACGCTTCCAATTACGGCTATGCCGTGGTGGAAAAAAGCGACATGGTATTCATTCCCGATCCCGACACGGCTGTGATCGATCCCTTCTGCGAAATCCCCACCCTTTCCATGACGGGTGATGCCATGATCATTGCAAGCCCCGAAAACAAGCCGCTTTCTCAGTATCCGAGAAATATCATCAAGGCCGCCGTTGCGCACATGCAGGCAAGCGGTGTGGCCGATACCATGAAGATCCTGCCCGAATTTGAGTTTTACCTGTTTGACAGAGTGGGCTGGGAGGTATCCCCCAACCATATCGGTGCATCGATCGATGCCGAGCAATCCTACTGGAACAGCGCAACCGAGGGCAAGGGCGTGATCGTTCCCAAGCAAAAGGCTTATCACATTGCCAAGCCCTTTGACCGTGCCTACGAGGCCAGAAGCGAGATGTGCATGCACATGCTGGACGCAGGCATTGAGATCAATTATCACCACCCCGAGGTGGCAGCCTCCGGGCAGTTTGAGATCGAGCCGCAGCTGGGTGAGGTGGTACACATGGCAGACGCTACCATGATGATCAAGTATATCATTCACAACACCGCACACAAATACGGAAAATCTGCCACCTTCATGCCCAAGCCCATCTACGGTGAGGCAGGCAGCGGCATGCACGTGCATATGCTTCTTTTCAAGGACGGTGTACCCGTATTCTCGGATGACAACGGATATGCGCATCTGAGCGAGACCGCGCACTACTTTATGGGCGGCTTGCTCAAGCACATTGCCTCTCTTTGCGCGCTGACCAATC
>JAZUSJ010000178.1:0-10146 GCA_045606685.1 Eubacteriales bacterium | reverse complement strand
GAACCCCTGACCCCAACACTGCCAGTGTTGTGCGCTCCCAACTGCGCTAATGCCCCTTGTTGCGGATAGTATAGCATATTTTCAGTACTTTGTAAATAGGATTTTCAAAAAAAGTTTTGGATTGTGTTGTCAAAACCGCGCAAATATGATAAAATATAGGATACAGACCAACATGGAGAAAGAGGAATTCATTATGCATGACAAGCTTACCAAAATAGACATACAAAAAATGGAGCAGGAGCTGGAGGAGCGTCGCCGCCGCATTCCTGCGCTGCGCGAGGAGGTCAAGCGTACCCGTGAGTACGGTGACCTTTCCGAAAACGACGAATACCGCTGCGCAAAGCGCGAGTACAATGCCAATAAGAGCCGCATCCGCTATCTGGAGAATATGATCGACACCGCCATCATTGTCGAAACCGACACCCGCGAGGGTGTGGTGGGATTGTTTGATCTGGTCAAGATCTATTATCCCGAGGATGACGAGTACCGCGAGATTCGTCTGGTCACCACGCTGCGCAACGACGTATTCAAGGACTGCATTTCGCAGGACTCTCCCTTCGGCAAGGCACTGATGGGCAAGAAGGTGGGGCAGACCGTGACCGTACACGTCAACGCAGCGGTCAGCTATCCCGTCAAGATCCTGGAGATCATCAAGGGAGAGGATGATCCCGATCTGCCTATCTCGACCTACTGAGAGGACTTTTTGAAGCAATTTTTCGGACGACCAAAGGAAGTGTAACGATGTACGCCAATTATCATACGCATACCACAAGATGCAATCACGCGCGCGGTGACGAGCGCGCATATATCGAAACCGCCATTTCGCGCGGCATCAAGGTGTTGGGCTTTTCGGATCACGTCCCCTATCCGTTCCCGAACGGGCATGAGTCGGGCTTCCGCATTCCGCGCTCATTACTGGAGGACTATATCGACACGCTGACAGCGCTCAAGCGCGAGTACGCGGATCAGATCGAGCTGCACATCGGCTTTGAGGCCGAATACTATCCCGCATATCACGCGCTGCTGCTGGAGTATCTGCAGCCTTATCCTTACGAATACCTGATCATGGGGCAGCACTTTATTGAAAATGAGATCGACGTTCCCGTATATTGCGGCGGAAAGGTCGGCGCGGACGTGCCGTGGAAATATGCGCGTCAGGTGGTCAAGGGGCTGAACACGGGGGATTTCGTATACCTTGCACACCCCGATCTGCCAAGCAACACCGAGCGCGGACAGGACTATCGGGATGCAATGGAGTGGCTGTGCCGCCAAGTGCTTGCGCTGGACATCCCGCTGGAGCTGAATTTCCTTGGTCTGCACGACGGACGCGTGTACCCCTGTCCCGATTTCTGGGAGATCGCGGGGCGCGTGGGCAACAAGGTCATTTTCGGGTGCGATGCGCATGATCCGTGGGCGGTGGCACATCCCGAAACGCTGGAAAGAGCCAAGGAGTGGGCGGATCGGTACGGCTTGCAGGTGATCGACCGCGTGACGCTGCACAGGCCGGTTTTGTGACGCGCCGTTCGTGAGGTCGCTTGCAAAATCCGCGCGTATGTTTTTGGAAAAATCTGCTTGCACAGATTGACAAAACGGTGATCTTGCTGTATAATAAAACGTAAGGTGAATACCTGTAATAATGAGAAGGAGAACTGACATGAAAAAGTATCTGTGTTTGCTCCTGGCGGGCTTGATGCTGCTTTCCGTATTGGTGGGCTGCGCTGAAACCGACACGGGAGAAGATGATACCGTTGGCACCTTGGAAGAGGAAACCGACGTTGCCGCGCAGGCGCTTGCCAATCTGAGCGTGGATTGGGGCGAAGAGGAATTCGTGATATTGGGCCGTGAGGACTATGCTCCCGAGGAGCTTGAGGTGGAAACCCGTACAGAGGTGCTGGAGGATGCGGTCTATCAGCGTAATCTGGCATTTGAGGAATACTGCAAGCTGGATCTCAACATCGTTTTCGTTGACACGCCCTCTATGAGCGACACTGCAAAGAGAGACGTACAGACCGGCGCAGGCGAATACGACCTGGTGCAGAACCACATGGCGAATACCGCCAATCTTGCCTCCGAGGGAACGCTGATCAGCTTTACCTCGCTGGACGGCATTGATCTGACCGCGCCTTGGTGGGACGAGGGAACTGCGAGCTTTGTCATCGCGGATAAGATCTATTTCATGAACGGCGCTATCAACTATTCCGACGAGAATACCACCTACGTCATGCTGTTCAACAAGCAGATGGCAGAGGATGAGTCGATCGCTCCCTACGATATGGTATACAACAACGAGTGGACGCTGGACAACTTCCAGAGCCTGATCAAGACCGTATCCTACGACCTGACGGGTGACGGTAAGTACGACGAAAACGACGTTTACGGCTTTGTTTCCACTTGGGAAACCGGCAACACCTTCTTCTTTGGCGCAGGCCTGCGCTACATCGTTTGCGAAGAGGGCCAGGATCCCTATCTTGCGCTGGATGCCAGCGGCATGACCAAGGCAACCGATCTGCTTGATAAGATCCTGAATATCTATTACGTCAACAACTCCACCTATATGTCTCCTCCCGGTAAGGAGAATCTGGGTATGGACTGCTTCAAGTCGGGCAGAGGTCTGTTCTACGGTGAGGTCGTTCAGTACATCGTACATCTGGGTAAGGAAATGGAGGCAGACTTTGGTGTGCTGCCCGTTCCCAAGTACAATGAGAAGCAGGAGGATTACATCACCTGGACCAACGGTATTTGCTCCACCTCTTCCATTACCAAGGCTGCTCAGAATCTGGAAAGACTCGGTCCTACCATTGAGATCCTGGCCATCCTTTCTTATCAGAGAGTGACACCCGCGTTCTACGATACCGTTCTGCAGCGCAAGAGTGTGCGTGATGAGGAATCGCAGGGCATGCTGGACATCATTTTCAAGACGCGTACTTACGATCTGAGCATGTATTACAACCTGGGCCTTGAGCCCTTGTTCAAGGCTTGCGTCAACGACAACAAGCCCAACTTCTCCTCCACCTATGCCAAGGCTTCAAAAAAGGCTGAAACGACACTTGGCAAGCTGATCAAGAAGTTTGAGAAGGATGCATGATCCACATTGAATAAACAGTTCCGCAAGGGCTGTCGCACCCGTGCGACAGCCCTTGCTTGTCATAAAGGAGATTATTATGAAAAAACTCAATGCACAAAAATTGAACGAGCTGGTGGATGCGCGTGTGAGCGCAGACGTTGAGAGCGGTAAGGTTGGCGGTGCTGCGCTTTGCGTGGTGCAAAACGGAGAGGTTTTGCTGTGCAAGACCTACGGATATCAGAACGCGACTACCAAGGAGGCCTTGCGCCCCGATGCGATGTACCGTCTTGCGTCCATGACCAAGCCGATCACGGCCGTGGCTGCCATGATCGCACAGGAGCAGGGACTTTTGTCGATCGATGACCGGCTTTGCAAGTACATTCCCGCGTATGAGCATATGAAGATCGGCCATGTCGAGGACGGAAAGGCCGTGTACGATAAGGACGCGCAGACGCCCATCACCATCAAGCATCTGCTCTCGCACACAAGCGGCATCGGCACCATGGAGGTCGGAGATCTTGACTGGGCGACCATGCCCGAGCAAAACGCCCAAACGCCCGAGGGCGTTATGGATTGGTTTGCGGACAAGATGCTTGCGTTTGAGCCTTACACCGCGCAATGGTACAGCCCCGTGGTGGCGTTCGTTGCGGTGGCGCGCGTCATTGAGATCGTGTCGGGTATGTCCTACGATGCGTTTTTGAAAAAATACCTGTTTGAGCCGCTGGGCATGCAGGATACCACATTTGACATGAACGACGATCAGAAGGCACGCATGATCGCCATGCACAATTATACCGAGCAAGATGGCGGCTTTGCCGTTCCCAAGTCGGTGGATACGATATTTGAAAATATTCCCGTTACGCAATACTGCGGTGGTGCGGGACTGGCTGCGACGCTTGCGGATTACGTCAGGTTTGGCGAGATGCTGACGCACGGTGGAGAGATCGACGGTGTGCGCATTCTCTCTCTCGAATCGGTTGCGCAAATGGGCGCCGTGCAGGTGACCGACGCGATCATGCCGCCTCCCGTGCAGTGGGGACTTGGCGTGCGCGTGATCTCGGCGGACGGCTACCAGATGCCCAAGGGCTGCTTTGGCTGGAGCGGTGCTTACGGCACGCACTACTGGAGCGATCCCGAAAATTGCATTACTGCGGTGTATATGAAGAATTCCGGCTATGACGGCGGCGCGGGCGCGTTGACCGCGTTCCTTTACGAGCAGGACGTCTATGCCGCTTTGGAGGATTAACATGGCAAACGAAATTATCAAAGGCATGGGTTTTCACCACATGTCGCTGTACGTTTCTGATTTTGATAAGTCTTTGGCGTTTTACAAAAAGCTGGGCATGAGCGTGTATACCGCGTGGGGCGAGGGGGATTCCCGCATCGCGCTTTTGGACACGGGCGACGGCACGCTGCTGGAGCTGTTTGCCAAGCCCGGTCTTGCCATGGAGGCAGAGGGACGCTGGCAGCATCTTGCCTTGCACGTGGAAAACGTGCAGGCGGCCTTGGATACAGCCCTTGCGGCAGGCGCTGCCTTGCACTCGCCTGTGCAGATCATGGATCTGGACTCGCAGCCGCGCAAGATCACCATTCAGATCGCGTTCGTGTACGGCCCCGACGGTGAAGTGATCGAATTTATCAAGCAATTGGTCAAAAAGATTTAAGATTACATTTAAAATTATGATGAGTAAGTTTACGTTCCCATCCGCATATAAAGAGGGCAGGCCTGTGCGGCTTTGCGAGGCCACGCGGCGCTTTGCCATGGAATCCCTGCAAGGGAAGTACGGCACCGAGACCGCGCTCTATCCCTTTGTCCACGTGGACTGCGTGCAAAACTGGGACGAATTGAACGACCACGAAAAATATACCGCTTCGCTTGACGTGCTGGTCAGGGAATGTCCCATTCGCATCTGCGAGGGCGAGCGCGTTTGCGGTGCGGCCACGCTGGGCGCGGGCATCCGACATCAGTATCCCGCAGCACGCGAAGGGCGGGTGTTCTGGCCGAGCGTCAGCCATCTGACCGTGGATTTCGGCATTTTGGTGCGCGAGGGTATCATCGGCATGCGTGAGCGCATTGAAAAGATCGACACGTCGGCCTTTGACCAAGCCGCCATGATGCGGCACAAGGCCCTGCTTGCCACGCTGGACGCCATGCAGGTCTGGCACGGCCGTTATCTGGAGGCGACAAAAGAAAAATATCCGCAGCTGTATCGCACGCTTTCGCGCGTGCCGCTGTATCCTGCGCAGAATTTTACCGAGGCGGTGCAAAGCCTGTGGTTCGGGTTTGCATTTCTGCGCCTTGGCGGCAACTGGCCGGGCATCGGCTGCATTGACAGGCTGCTTTGGCCTTACTTAAAAAAGGATCTGGCAGACGGCACGCTGAGCTTGGACGAGGCACGCGAGGTGCTGGCGTCTATGTTCATCAAGGGCTGCGAGTGGATCGAGACCGATACCGCGCGCGGCTCGGGAGACGCGCAGCATTATCAGAATATCGTGCTGGGCGGCACGGATGAGCGCGGCCGCGACGTGACAAATGAGGTCAGCTATCTCTGCCTTGAGATCGTGGAGGAGCTGGGCATTTCGGATTTCCCCATTTCGGTCAGACTCAACAGGGGAACGCCCAAGGACTTTTTGCGCCTGCTCGCACGCGTCATGCGGCATGGCGGCGGCGTGGTGGCGGTGTACAATGAAGAAACCGTTTTTGCCGCGCTGCGCAAGCAGGGGTATCCCGAGGCGGATATTTACGATTTTGCAAACGACGGCTGCTGGGAGGTGCAGATTCCCGGCAAGACCTATTTTTCCTATATGCCCATGGACTTTCTGCATATGCTTTTGCAGGACGTTTTGCACGTGGCCGAGGGCGAATTGGTCGATTTTTCCGACATGGAGTCACTCAAGGCTTCATACGCTGCGCGCATGAAGCAGCATATGATGCAAACCTGCGAGAGTGTGCTTTCGGGTACGGTGCCTGCCTGGAGAGAGGGAAGTGACGTGTTCCGTCCTGCCTTCCCCACGCCCATGATCGACCTGTTTGAGCATGGATGTGCCGAGCGCGGACGCGGATACCTGGAGGGCGGCACGCCCTACGTGGTCATCTCTCCGCATATGGGCGGTGTGGGTGACGTCGCAAACGCGCTTTGCGCCATTGATCACCTGTGCTTTATTGAGAAAAGAATGAGCGTATCCGAGCTTTGCGGGATCTTGCGCAACGATTGGCAGGGGCAGGAGCAGCTTGCTCTGTATGCAAAGCATAAATTGCCGCATTACGGCAACGGTGACGCAGTAGCCGATGCATATTATGCATGGGCGGTGGATGCCTTTGCCGATGCCTGTGCGCCCTATGCCAAGGGCTATCCCATTATGTTTCCGCCGGGTATCAGTACCTTCGGGCGACAGATCGAATGGATGGCGCACCGCACGGCCGTACCGCACGGATATCGCCGCGGTGAGATCTTAGCGGGCAATACCTCACCCACCCCGGGAACGGATACCGCGGGAGCAACCGCAACCGTGCGCTCGTATTGTGCAGCCGATCTTTCGCGCATGACCACGGGCGCGGCGCTGGATATCAAGCTGTATCCCGGTACGCTGGAGGGCGAAAACGGTCTTTGCGCGCTGGAAGGCCTGATGCAGGGCTTTTGCGCCTTGGGCGGCTACTTTATGCAGGTGGACGTGCTGGACGTGCAGACCTTGCTGGATGCAAAGGCACATCCCGAGCAGTACAAGACCTTGTCGGTGCGCGTGTCGGGATGGAATGCGAGATTCGTCACGCTGGACGATGCATGGCAGCGCATGGTGCTGGAGCGTGCGGGATATCTGCCCGAGGATTGATCTATGCGCGTAGTGGAGATACAAAGGTTTTGCACGCACGACGGCCCCGGGCTGCGCACCACCGTGTTTTTCAAGGGGTGTCCCTTGCGCTGCGTGTGGTGCCACAATCCCGAAACGCAGAGTTTTTCGCCCGAGATCATGCTGCAGCGCGCGCTTTGCGCAGGATGCGGTGCGTGCGTTGCGTCTTGTCCGACGGGGGCGCAGATCCTGACACAAAGCGACAGAGCGCGTGACGTATCATTATGTACGGGATGCGGCAGATGTGCCGCGGTGTGTCCCACCGAGGCGTGCCGCACGGTCGGTACTGAAATGTCACCGGGGGAGGTGGCAAGGGCTGCGTGCGAGGATATCGTGTTTTACGGCAACGGCGGCGGTGTGACGCTGTCGGGCGGTGAGCCGCTGTGCGCGCAAGGGGTTGTCGAGCTTTTGCAGCTGCTTGGAGAACGGGGCGTACACGTCGTGGTGGAAACCGCGGGGATGTGCGAGCCGGAGCTGCTTTGCCGGGCTTTGCCTTACGTAGACGAGTTTTATTGGGATATCAAGCACACCGATGCACAAAAGCACAAGGAGCTGACCGGGGCGGACCCCGACAGGATACTGGAAAATCTGGCGCTTGCGGACTCTATGGGGGCAAAAACGCGGTTGCGCTGTCTGCTTGTCAACGGCCTGACCACCGATGCGGCGCATTATGCCGCTGTGGCAGAGCTGTACGGCAGCCTGCAGCATTGTACGGGCGTGCAGCTCTTACGCTATCATCCCATGGGAGGCAGCAAGGCAGCTGCCCTGGGGCTTGCGGACAGCGGAAAAAAGGGATGGATCCCCACCGAGGCGCAGGTGCGAGAGGCCAAGCAGATCCTTGCGGCCGCAGGCGTACCCATATTATCATAAATTAAGGAGAGGGAAAGCATGAAGAGAGAATATTCGGCAGATCAGATCAAGATCCTGCAGCTGTTGTCCAAGGAATTTCCCACCATACAAAAGGTTGGCGCAGAGATCGTCAATCTCAACGCCATATCCAACCTGCCCAAGGGAACCGAGCATTTCATGAGTGATTTGCACGGTGAGAGCGAGGCCTTTGAGCATATTCTCAATAATTGCTCAGGTGTCGTGCGCGAAAAGGTGCGCGATATTTTCGGGGGCAGCATGAGTGAGGAGGAGCAGCGCGATTTCTGCACGCTGATCTATTATCCCGCAGAAAAGATCGAGGAGCTGCGCTTGCGCGGTGAAAACACGGTGGAATGGTACAGCCAAACGCTGTACCGCCTTGTGGACGTGGCAAGATCGGTGGCCTCCAAATATACGCGCTCCAAGGTGCGCAAGGCTTTGCCGGACGGCTACCGCAACGTGGTCGACGAGCTGCTGCACACCTCGGGCGAGGAGCATGACAAGCAAGCCTACTATCAGCACATCATTTCCACCATCATTGAGGTGGGAGAGGGGAACGGCTTTATCGAGGCGCTTTGCCGACTGATCAAGCGCATGGCGGTGGACTGTCTGCACGTGGTCGGTGACATATACGACCGCGGGCCGCATGCCGACCGCATTATGGAAATGCTTTGCGCGCACCATCACGTGGACGTGCAATGGGGCAACCATGATATCGTATGGATGGGCGCGGCTGCGGGCAGCGAGGTCTGCATTGCTACGGTGCTCAACTTTGCGCTGCAATACAACACGCTTGCCATGGTTGAAAACGCTTACGGTATCAGCCTGCGCGATCTGATTGAGTATGCACAGGAAACGTACAAGGGCAGCACGTGGTTTTTGCCGCGTAACCCGGACGACGCGTATTACGTCAAGAATCGCATGGACAATCTCTCGCGCGCCCACGAGGCCATCGCGGTGATCATGTTCAAGCTGGAGGGACAGCTGATCGCGCGTCACCCCGAGTACGGCATGGAGGAACGACGCCTGCTTGACAAGATCGATTATCAGAACAAGACCGTGCGCCTTGGCGGGCGCGAGTACGCGCTCAACGAGTGCAATTTCCCCACGGTCGATCCTGCAGATCCTTACCGTCTGACAGAGGCCGAGGCAGAGATCATGCGCACCTTGCGCAAGGCCTTCAAGCACAGTGTGCTTTTGCAAAAGCACGTGCGCTTTTTGTACCAGCACGGCAGCCTGTATAAAATTTTCAACGGCAACCTTCTGTTCCACGGTTGTATCCCCATGCGAGAGGATGGCAGCTTTGATTTCGTGCGCACGGGCACGGGCGGCATGCTTTCGGGCAAGGGATATATGGACTATTGCGACAAGATGGCGCGCCGCGCCTATTATGAAAACGATCCGGGCGCTGCAGATTTCATGTACTATCTGTGGTGCGGCAAGCAAAGCCCGCTGTTCGGCAGAGCGCGCATGACCACCTTTGAGCGGTATTTCATCTCGGACAGGGAAACGTGGCGTGAGCCTAAAAATCCGTATTATTCCATGATCGAGGACTACGATTCGGTCTGCCGCATCTTACAGGAGTTTGGCCTTAGTGAGCAACAGGCGCACATGATCAATGGCCACGTGCCGGTGCGCGTGGGTGCGGGCGAGAGTCCGATCAAGGCGGGCGGCAAGTACGTGCTGATCGACGGCGGCTTTTGCAAAGCATACCATGATACCACGGGAATTGCGGGGTATACGCTGATCTACTCGTCCAAGGGACTTCGCCTGGTGGCGCACGGCCCGTTTGAGGGCAGGGTAGCGGCCATCCGTGAAAACAAGGATATTCTGGCCACAACGGACGTGGTGTTTGAGATGATGAGCCGCAGAATGCTTGTGCGCGACACCGACGACGGCAAACGGATACTGGAGCGCATGGAGGATCTCAAGCTGCTGCTGGAGGCCTACCGCTCGGGTGTTCTCCAATAAAATAAAGACAGCAGTCCCATGGGGCTGAGAAATTAGCGGAAAAAGCAGGAATTTGTTCGATTTAGAGCAGGTTCCTGCTATTTTTTCTTATCCAAAATGTGAAAGAGCAAAGCCCCCGCTGTCGCTTCGCTCCATCTCCCCAAGGGGAGAAAGGGCTTTGTTGTCCTATGGGATAGCCGAACGGGAGTCGAACCGAATTGCCCGACGACGATGCATTTTCGCATCTTTCGGCGTGCTTTCGCTCGCAAGATTTTTATCTTGCTTCGCAAAATCACACCAAAATCTATCAAAAATGCATTCGCCGGCGGGTGCGAGCAGTTTTGACGCAGCAGATTTATTCGAGTCCAAAAGCTTTTCCCGCAGGGCATATAGGCAATATGTCCAAGGGGAAAGAT
>JAZUSJ010000177.1:0-8734 GCA_045606685.1 Eubacteriales bacterium | reverse complement strand
CTTCCTAAGACCGCTTGGCCTCCGACTTGGTGATCCACAAAATAATCCAGCACATCCCCCGTAAAGGGTGCGCCGGGAGCAAGACACAGCACGCGCGTTGCCAGCTTTTCCACCAAGTATCTGTCATGTGATACGACAAGGATGGTTCCCTCAAAGCCGTGCAGCGCATTCTCCAAGGCCTCGCGCGAATCGATATCCAGGTGGTTGGTCGGCTCGTCCAGAATCAGCAGATTCATTTCCGAAAGGATCAGCTTGGCAAGCGTCAATCTTGCCCGCTCACCGCCCGAAAGCACCGCCACGGGCTTGAACACGTCCTCGCCCACGAAGCGGAACAGCGCAAGCGCATTTCTGATCTCGGTTTCTGTCTTTTGCGGATACGCGTCCCACAGCTCGTCGATGACTGCATTTTCGGGATCAAGATTCTGGTTTTCCTGGTCATAATACCCGACTTTGACGTTATATCCCGCCTCGATCTTACCCGCCACGGGCGTCAGCTTGTCCAAAATCAGCTTGATCAGCGTGGATTTGCCGCAGCCGTTGGGACCTATGACCAGCATGCGATCGTTTTTCTTGAGCGCGAACGAAACGTCCGAAAAAATATCCTTTTGTCCAAAGCGCATGCCCAATCCCTTGACGGTCAACACGTCGTTGCCGCTGGGAAGTGCGGCTGTAAAGCGCATGCGGGTCGGCTTGGGCGCACTCTCGGGCTTGGCCTCGCGCTCGATCTTGGCAAGCAGCTTTTCACGCGCACGGATGGTTACGTAGTTATGCGCCTGATTCCAGCGACGCTGCTGATCCAAAAACGCCTCCTGCCGCGCAAACTCACGCTGCTGCAGGTCGTATTTTTTTTGCTGCAGAGCTCTGTCCTGCTCGCGCATTTGCATGGTTTTGGAATAATTTCCCTTATACAGCTTTGCGTGGCAATTCTCGACCACCAAGGTCTTATTCGTCACGCGGTCCAGAAAATATCGGTCGTGCGAGATGACCATCACGCACTTTTTATAGGAGATCAGAAAGCTCTCCAGCCAGGATAGCGTTTCCATATCCAAATGGTTGGTCGGCTCATCCAGAAGCAAAAGATCCGGCTCGGTGGCAAGCACCACAGCCAAGGCAAGACGTGTGCGCTGACCGCCGCTGAAGGTATCCACGTGGCGGTTGCCATCCTCGCGGTCAAAGCCCAGCTTTTGCAAAATCGACGCGCATCTGCCGCGGAATTCCATACCACCGTCGCGGATAAAGCGTTCGTGCAGGCGGGTGTATTCACTTGTCAGAATATCGTAATCGGGACGCGAGGTATCCAGCAAAGCCGCCTCCAGCTCGGCAAGCCTTTGCTCGGCACAAAGCAGCTGCGGAAAGGCATGGTACATCATGGAGAGTGCCGTGCCGTCTCCCATATCGCGCTCAAAGGCGCCGTCCTGTGTCAGAATCCCCAGCGTTTTATCCTTGGAAATATATACTTTTCCCTCGGTCGGCTCGTAAGTCCCCGTGATCATGCGGAACAGCGAGGATTTGCCCGAGCCGTTGACACCGATGATCCCCAGCTTGTCACTCTCGTCAACAGAAAAGGAGATATGCTCCAATATCACGTCCGTGCCAAAGGACAATCCGAGATCGTCCACACTCAGTATCGTCATATTTCATACCTCCTTAAAAAAATTATAGCCATTTGAAATTATGCGCTGCGATGAAATCCTTCAAGAACAGCCAATAGAACAGCACCAGCGCAAAGGACGCCAGCGTGACGATGGCGATCAGCAGCCAATGCTTGACCTTGAATTCGGGCTTGGCCTGATCGCGAGGCACGACACCGACGCGGCGCAAAAGCGGAAACAGCGCAGAGATAAACAACACGATAAACGCCGCCTCAAAGGGGAACAGCAGCAGGTTTTTGCCGATACGCACACCGTTGATGAACGTTGCGACCGTGCCCTCCGCACCCATGGCATAATACTGCCACTTGAGAATGGCGGGATTGACCAACAAATTGCACACCACGTTGACTGTCAGCTTGGACAGCAGCACGCGCCCCACGGTGATTTTTCTTCTCCACAAAAACAGGCCGAAAATGAATGAGCTGAGCATTTCCACCAGCATAAAGGGAGGAAAATACGGCTGTCCCGCAACGGGAAACAGAATGCAGCCAAGCGTATCGCTGATCGAGCCGGATACGAAGCTGACCACAGGGCCGCAAACCATGGCACCGATCGCATTGACGTAGCAATCCAGCGTGAAATTCAAGCCGGGCAGCACGGGGATCTTGAAGATCGGCATTTTGACCAGCACGCGCAAGGCGATAAACAGCGCGGCAAACACCAGGATCTTGATATCCTTGAACTGCGCTGCGGCCTCCAGCCAATACTGCTTTCCGTATCCTGCGCCAGCAGGCAAAAGCTCGGGAACCATTCTTCTTTTTTTCATAAAAAAATCCTCCTTTCCTCACCCATATCGCAAGAAAAAGAGGCAAAACGCCATATTCATGCCATATAAAGCGGGATGCAAAAGGTGAACCGCGGATAAGGCTTAGCCTGTTCCTTCGTCCTGCGGACAACTCCCCGTCCCGCAAGCACTTGACGCTCACCGATTTACTCTTAATATAGGAACATTATACCACCAAAGGGTTGCTTCGTCAAGAGGAGAATGCGAGAGAAATGCGAAAAGTGAAGTGAAACCCGACCGCATGTTATCCTGAGTGAAAACACTACTCGGTGTGGGTGTTTTAGAATCGAACTTTCCTCCCGTGTCATCTTGAGCGCAGCTATCGCTTGTCGATAGCGCAGTCGAAACCCAAGCGTAGCGCAGGGCGACCGCAAAGCCGCCGGATCTCGGGGGGGGCGGGTTGAGGATCTCCGAATGGTTTATAAAGCCTCTTTACTTTTTGAAAACATTGAGCAAACCCATCAGAGATCCCGCGTCGCGCTCTGCGCTCCGCGCCCTTCGGGTTCGACTCGGTCGCTCCACTCCCTCGCTCAGGATGACACAAGACGTGAAGCTCCGCGCCCTACGGGTTCGACTCCGTCATTTCAACGCTCTGCGTTGAAATTCCTCCGCTCAGGATGACACACGAAGCTGTACTCCGCATTCTGCATTTTGCGTCCTGCATTTTCAAATTTTCTCTTGCGCTCGGTGTCGTTTTATGGTATACTTTATGTTGGAAGAATATCTACACTTTACATACAAGGGGCAAACATGGTTTTTTCAAGCTTATTCTTTATTTTTGCATTTTTAGTCATCTGCTATGCGCTGTACGCTGCCGCCAAGGGCATCCGTGCGCGAAATATCATCCTGCTGGTCTCCTCCCTGATCTTTTATGCATGGGGCGGACCTGCCTTTGTGCTGCTTTTGTGCCTTGAAACCTTTGTTTGCTACGTCAGTGCGCTGATCATCGATCAGCTCGGCCCCATGACACGCCGCGCCAAGAGCATTTCCTGGGTAAATGCAGGCTTTTGCCTTGCTTTGCTGGTGCTGTTCAAATACACCGGCTTCTTTTTGAGCATTCCGCACGATCTGTTCGGCATTCCCGAGGTCATTCCCGCCATCACACTGCCTATCGGCATTTCGTTCTATACCTTCCAGCTGCTCTCCTACGTCATTGACGTGTACCGCGGCGAGGTAGAGGCACAAAAGAACTATACCAGCCTGCTGCTTTACGCCTCCCTGTTCCACCAATGCATTGCGGGCCCCATCGTGCGCTATGCCGACGTGGAGCGCGAGATCGAGCATCGCCAAGTCACCTGGAACGACGCGGCACAGGGCGTTTCGCGCTTTGCCGTGGGACTTGCCAAAAAAGCTCTTCTGGCAAACGGCTGCGCCATGATCGCGGACAATCTCTTGCCATCGGCAGCCACCACCGACCTCTCGGGGCTTTCCTCGGCAGCCCTGCTTTTGGGCGGCCTTTGCTACATGCTGCAGATCTATCTGGACTTCTCTGCTTACTCGGACATGGCGATTGGTATGGGACTGATGGTGGGCTTTCACTACAAGGAAAACTTCAACTACCCCTACGCAGCCTCCTCCATCACGGATTTCTGGCGCCGCTGGCACATCTCGCTCTCCTCATTTTTCCGCGATTACGTGTACATCCCTTTGGGTGGCAACCGCGTAAAGGTATCCCGTCACATACTGAACATGCTGATCGTGTGGGGCTTGACAGGCTTTTGGCACGGGGCATCCTGGAACTTTATTTTGTGGGGGCTTTACTATTTTGTGTGGCTTGTCGTCGAAAAATACGCGCTGCACATCGGCAAGAACGCGCCTCTGTGGGGCAAGATCATCGCACGCGTCTGGGTGCTTCCCGTCGTGTATTTCGGCTGGCTGCTCTTCCGCTTTGATAACCTCTCGCTTTTGTGGAGCACAGTCAAGGGCATTCTTTGCCTGAACGGCAACGCGTTCTTTGATCTGAGCGCACAAACGCAGCTGTACGGCAACTGCATCTTCCTTGCCGTCTGCATCCTTGCCTGCTTCCCCATCGCGCCCATGCTGGGCAAGCTCAAAAAGGCAGAGCGTATCCCGCCTCTTTACTATGCGGCCAACGCGATCGGTGCCATCCTCCCCGCCGTGCTTGTGGTGCTTTCTGCCCTTGCCCTGATCGGGGACAGTTACAATCCCTTCCTGTATTTCCGCTTCTGACACACGAAAGGACACCTTATGGAACAAAAAAACATATTCAATAAACTCATGATCGTGCTGTTTTGCGCCGTCATGGTGCTGGGCTTTTTGCTGGGGCTTGCATTCTTTTTACGCCCCACCTACTCCGAATCCGAAAAGCGGGAGCTGACACAGTTCCCCGCCCTGACCGCACAGGACTTTTTCTCGGGTGAATACACCGCACAGATCAGCACCTGGTTTGCCGATACCTTCCCCTTCCGTGAGGGACTGATTGCCGCAAACGATGCCATCAGCTCACTCAAGGGCTTTGCCTCCGAGCAATTCCAGAGCGGGGCTTCCAATCTTGGCGGACAGCAGGGCTCGCAGGGTGATGAGAACGTCAAGGTGGAAACCATTGCGGGCTACTATATCACGGGCGACACCGCCTATGAAATGTATTATCAGAACAAGGCCAACTCCTTGCGATACGCTGCCATGATCAACCGGGCGGCCGCGCAGCTGGACGGCAAGGCCAAGGTCTACACCATTGTCGTGCCGCTGGCATACGCCTACAACGACAGAGTGCTGAAGGTCACCGACGCATCCGATCCCAAAGCAGCCATTGACATCATGTACGAGGGCATCACACACAAGAATGCGAGATGCGTGGACGCCTACAAAGCGCTTGGCACACACAAGGACGAATACCTCTACTTCCGCACCGACCACCACTGGACCGCACTTGGCGCATACTACGCATACACCGCCTTTTGCGCGGACGCAGGCCTTGACGCGCATCCCCTCTCGTTTTACGAGATGCTCGAATTCGAGGGCTTCCTCGGCACACTCTACTCCCACACCAAGGCGCAGGCCCTGCAAAAGAATCCCGATACGGTGCAGGCCTTTGTTCCTCGCGGCACAAACACCTTGCGCGTACACATGGCGGACGGCAGCTCGCAAAAATTCACGGGCGGTGTGGTGCGTAAGGATACCGACACCTTCTACGCGGCCGCTGCCTCCAAGTATAATTGCTTTTTGACCAGCGACAACCCCGCAGGCACCAAGCAAAGCTATTATATCAGCATTGAAAATCCCAATATCACCGATGGCTCAGCCGTGGTACTGGTCAAGGAATCCTTCGGCAACTGCTTCGCCCCCTTCCTTGTTGACCATTATCAGTACGTATACGTCATTGACTACCGCTACTATGACGGCAGCCTTTCGGATTTTGTGGACATGACGGGAGCTTCGCAGGTCATTTTCCTCAACAACCTCACCGCTACCTCGGCAGATCCGCGTCTGGACGAGCTGGAGGCTTTGGTGAATTGAATACGTAACAAAGAAAAACCGCTCGTTGGGCTACTTCTCATAAGGATGTTTGTATTTTGTAGGGGCGACTGAACGAATCGCCCGCTGAAATACGCAAAACAAAAACGGGCGATTCATGAATCGCCCCTACGGACACACATAATTTTCGGCAGAGAACTTGTTTTCTCTGCCGATTTATGTTATAATAATGTGGGTGATAACAATGGATGAATTAAAAAAGAGAAAAACACCAAGATATCAAAGTTTTGACTACAATAGTGTTGGAGTATATTTCATAACGATTTGCACGCAAAACAGGCGATGCATCCTATCTCGCATTGTAGGGACAGGCGTCCTCGACTGTCCGTCCGAGACAGGCGTCTTCGACTGTCCGCAACTGGAATTGACGAGATACGGAGAAATTGCTGATAAATACATAAAACAATTAAATGATTTTTATGAGCATTTGTCAGTTGAAAAATATGTCATAATGCCTAACCACATCCATTTTTTGCTTTGGGTAAAGGAAAATATAAATAAGACCGATAACGGACAGTCGAGGACGCCTGTCCCTACAAATATTGAAAGAGCCAATAGCGTATGCTCTCAATTTGTATCGACATTCAAGCGTTTTTGCAATAAGGAGTATGGCGAAAACATTTGGCAAGCTCGTTTTAACGACCATATAATTCGTAACCGCGATGACTATGAGGAACACGTAAAATACATTTACGAAAACCCTATACGTTGGTACTACGACGAATTATACACAGAAGAATAGGGGTATGGGCTTAGCCCTATGCCTTTGTAACACAAAGGCGAAACTGGCGATAAAGCAAAACGATAAATATAATTTTGTGAGGCGAGATATGTTTGATATTACAGTAAACGATGTCTTGAACGTATATAAACAACTCAAAGATAGTTACCCTGTAGTTTTGACTACCACTTCTGCTCTAAATGCTGAATTGGATGCAGGATTTACCATTGATTGTCCCATCATTGTTGCTAAAGCACATGGACAAATCATTTGGTTGTATGAATGTGATGACATATTCGTAATGGATGTAATGGACAAAGAACAAACTAAAGGGACTCACTGGCATCCATATAACATTGAATGCGCGGCACACGATATTGAGGACTTTATAAATGGAAAATCAAATTATGATTTGCAGCCATTTAGGCAAGCTTAATGTAATTTGATATATTGCGATTTGGAGTAAATTACCCCCGACAGACCTCAAAATAATGTGCCCCCTGTCAAGTAGACAGCCTAAAAAACAAAAGAATTTACAAAATGAATAAGATTCTTTCATCCCCCCTGCTGCGCAGCAGGGGGGGATTTTCGTCACGCGGCTGTGGCGAAATAATACTCACACGGTGTCATGCAATTAAGACGCTTCTGGTAGCGGCGAGTATTGTAAAAGTGTATGTAATTTTCAATGGCGGAAACGAGTTCTTCTCGGCTCGTAAACTTTTTAAGATAGTACATCTCGGACTTTAAGATGCCCCACCATCCCTCCATCGGAGCGTTGTCAAGACATCTGCCGACACGGGACATGCTTTGGATCATACCCGCATCAAGAAGCTTTTGGTGAAACACTTTGTTTGTGTATTGAAAGCCTCTGTCACTGTGGAAGATAGGTTTGGCATTAGGGTACAGACTTCGTGCTTCGTCAAAAGTTGTGAAAACCAATTCATTGTTGTTGCTATCACCGAGCTTGTAGGCAATAATGCGCCGATCATAAAGGTCAAGGATCGCAGAAAGGTATAGCTTCTTTACTTCGCCGCCAACATAATATTTGAATTCTGTAACGTCCGTAAGCCATTTTTCAAACGGACCGGTTGCTTTGAAATCTCTTTTCAAAACATTCTCGGCAGTAATTTCGGGCGTAGATTTCACGTAATCCGGGCGTTTCCTGCGAATGACAGATTTCAGGCCAAGTATCCGCATAATCCGGCGAACACGCTTTACGTTAACACTGTGAGGAAGCTCGTTACTCTTTTCTCGGTTAATGACGATGTTCATCTGTCTGTATCCGAGAACTCCGTTACTTTCCTCGTAGAAGTCCTTTATGTATTCCGTAATCTGTACGTTCAGAAGTTCGCTTTGGCTTTGCACTCTCTTTTTCCACTTGTAATAAGACGAGCGATTCAATTTCAACGCAAGGCATATTTCTTTGATGGAATAACCCTTGTGAGTATTCAAAAATTCAATCGCTACGTAGATATGCTCTTGACGCACCCCTGTCAGCGACCACCACCTTTCAGCTCCTGTAGTTTTTTTATGAAGGCGTTTTCAATTTCAAGTTGTCTGTTTTTCGCTTCAAGTATTTTCATTTCAGCTTTGAGCTTTTCTACCTCGGTCATTTCCTCGACCGGCTTTGTTCTTCCACGGTTGTCTTTGAGCTTGTCTACTCCGCCTTCTTCATACTTGCGAACCCAAGCATAGATCTGCTGGTACGACACGTTGTAGGTTTCTACTGTTAAACCGTAATCTTTGTTGTGTTCGAGGCAGAACGCTACGATCTCTGCTCGTTCTTCTTGCGTGGTTTTTCTTCCCTTGGTCATATAGATTTCTCCTTTAGCGCTACTGCGCTCCTTAAATTCTCTATGACCATTATACCACAAAACCCAATCTCTGAGAATATCGTGATGAGAAATTCCGAATTTTCTGCTTATATCACGGTAACTACCTTCTCCGCTGAGATATGCTTTCACTGCTTTTATTTTTAGTTCTACAGTGTACTTCTTCAACTTTTGCATAAAAATATTCCCCTTAGAGTAGTCTTGAAAACTTTTCGTTTTTTCAAGTGTCTACTCTAAGGGGATTATATCA
>JAZUSJ010000176.1:0-6680 GCA_045606685.1 Eubacteriales bacterium | reverse complement strand
GTGATCGATCCTGCCGTAGCACCCACCTGTACTGAAAACGGTTTGACCGAGGGCTCGCATTGTGCGGTATGTGACCAAGTGCTTGTCGCTCAACAGACGGTTGCGGCAACGCATACGTGGTCTGGCTACGGCGATGACGACGATACTCACTGGCCGGTTTGCGGCGTATGCTTCGAAAAGGGACAAGCACAGCCTCACAGCTTTACCGAGGACGGCTTCTGCTCGGTTTGCCAAAGATCCATCCGCGAAACGGACGGCCTGCAATATCAGATCTCTGCCGACGGCACGTATGCCGAGGTGATCGGCTATACGGGCAAATCGACCGTCGTTTATATCGCAGAGGAGTTTGAGGGACTGCCCGTCAAGGTGATTGGCAACGCGGCCTTCCAAAATAAGCATATTACCGAGATATACATTCCCGAAACCGTTGAGGTGATCGGAGAGCTTGCATTTGGCGGCTGCACGGGACTTGTCAGCATTGTCATTCCCGATAGCGTCAAGAGCATTGGCGGAGGCGCTTTGTCAGGCTGCTCGAGCCTTGAGAGCATTACCGTCCCGTTTGTCGGCCAGAGTGCCAAGACGGATGCCGATCTCTTCCAGTATCCTTTGGGCTATATATTCGGCACGGCCGAATATGAGGGCGGTGTTGCGGTCCTGCAGGTCTTCAACGGTGAGAGCATCTTTGAAAGCACAGAGGAAACATACTACATTCCCGCATCCCTGACAACCGTGAACGTGACGGGCGGTAAAATTTTGCGCGGTGCATTCTATAACTGCACGGGACTTGTCCGCGTGACGCTTGGCGAAGGGGTTACGAGCATCGGCAAATTTGCGTTCTATAATTGTACAAGTCTTACCGACGTTACAATGACCGAGAACGTGCTGACCATCGGTACGCACGCGTTCCGTCATTGCACGAGCCTTGTGAGTATTACCATTCCGGGCAGCGTCAGAAATATCGGTGACTACGCGTTATCCGGCTGCACGGGACTTGAAAAGATCTTGTATTGCGGCACGCAGAGCGCATGGGATTCTCTGAGAAAGGGAACGGGCTGGGATCAAGACACGGGTGACTATCAGGTGATCTGCACCGGCTGAAATTTATAAACGTGGGGCTGTCCGAAAAAAGGACAGCCCTTGTTTTTATGCTTTTGTATAAAAAGAATGAATTTGTAAAAAACCAAAAGCCTTGTTGACAGCGGATTTTTTTCATAGTATAATTGAACCGAGGGAAAACATTTTTAACTGCAAAGCAACGAGGTTTTATGAAGTATTTTATTGTATCGGACGTACATTCATATTACAGCATCTTGAAAAAGACGCTGGATGAAAAGGGCTTTTCGCCTAACGAGGATCACGTGCTGATGGTGCTGGGTGACGCCTTTGACAGAGGGGAAGAAACGCGCGAGATGGCGGAGTTTCTTTTGTCGCTGCACGATCGGGGAAAGCTGATATATATCACGGGTAATCACGAGGAATTGATGATTCGCTGCCTGCATTCGCTTGCAAGCGGAGCCGATCCCATTGATATCGCCACAAGCAATCACGCACGAAACGGCACGTGGCAGAGTATTTTGGATCTGGCCGACATGTCCGAAAACGACGCGATCCGTCAGCCCTTGATGCTGGTTGCAAGAGTGATGCAGACACGGGTGTACAAGGAGCTGTTTCCTGCCTGTGTGGACTATTTTGAAACCGACAAGTATATTTTTGTGCACGGCTTTGTGCCGTGCTTGGAAAATGGCTACTATCCGTACGTGTCGTATTCCTACAATCCCGATTGGCGTGAAGCCTCGTATAAGGAATGGGAGCGCGCACGCTGGTATAACGGTGTGAGAATCGCTGAGGAGCAGGGCATTCGCGTGCCCGAGAAAACGGTCGTGTGCGGCCATTGGCACACGTCGTATTACCATCATAAGTACCAAAACAAGGGCAGCGAGTGGGGAGAGGATGCGGATTTTTCCCCTTACGTTTGCAAAAACGGTGCGGCGATCGGCATAGACGCCTGCACCTATGCCAGCAGGACGGTCAACTGCCTTGTGCTTGACTCTGCAGAGATGTGAGCGAAAACGATCATATTTGACAGTATGAATTGATCGGGAAAGGAAGACGAAATGCAAAAGAAAACAAAAACGACAATGATCAGACTGCTGGTGCTGGCGGTACTTGGCCTGATGATGCTCTCGCTGGCCGGCTGCCAAAAGCGCAGAGAGTTATCGGGGGATATTTACGTGAGCGTGACCGAGGAGCAAAAGAAGGAATGGTACGATGCGCTGGTTAAGCTGATCTCCAATGAGCAAGCGGATATGGGTGATGTGCGGGCGCTAAGACCTGACGAGCCAAGCATTGCGCGCGGCTATGAGATGGGATTGTTCGACATCACGGGCGACGGTGTCCCCGAGCTTTTCGTGGATCTTGGCGGCGGCACTGCGGGCAACGACTACTTTTACGTTTACGATATTTTCTCCGGAGAGCATATCGCCATCGTCGAAGGCGGCGGTGATTGTGCGTGGAATATGTATTACGACGTGGAGAACGATTGCTTTGAGCCGATCGGACGCTACGATTGGCGCAGCGGTGACGCGGGCAGCATGCATTACGTCACCACCATTGAATATGACCAAAAAGATAAAAAATATGTCGAAAAGCAGCTGTTTTCCGCGGTGTACGAATACGACAAGCAGATGGTTTTCGATGAGCTTGGAAGATTTGCAGGCTTTGAAACCGAGATCGAGTATGCGGAGTATGAGATGGAGGGCGAGGCAGCGAATTTCCAGACGTATCATTACGCCATGACCGAATTTTATCAGCAGCACAGCCTTGTTCCCCATACGGGGCTTGTCCTGTTTTCGCGATATGAGGTGATGGGGGAGGAGGAAGATCCCCAAGCCCGCGCAGAAAAGATGGCAACGGCACTGCTGTACAATTCGGAGCAGAGGTTTGTCAATCCCGACTGAAGCAGCTAAGAAAAAAGAATCCGAACGATCCGTGCAAGCGGACCGTTCGGATTTTTGGTTGCTTATTGCTTTTCCAGCTGCTTTTCAACAGCGGCAATGCGCTCTGCAAGCGGAGGATGGGAGTAATCCATCAGCACGTCCAGGCGGGAGGGAGCGAGGTGCGCAAAGTTTTCGCGCGCCAGCTTTTTGAGTGCGGTGATCATGGCAGGGCCGTAGCCTTCCTTGACCGCCTGCGCGTCTGCCTTATACTCGGCAGCGCGGCTGCGCGCGTTCATGATCATACCTGTCAGCGGCTGGATCAGCCCAAGCACGCAACCGACCAGAATGTAAGCAAATCCGTAGTTGACCTCGGTAAAGCCGAAGGCGGTGTGCAGGAGCGGCTCGCGGACTGCGATCCATACCAGCACGCCCATGAGCAGAAGGTTGCCGACGTTGAGGATCTGCCCTTTGAGCACGTCCTTGTGAAGTCCGTGGCCGAGCTCGTGCGCAAATACGGCACAAATTTCATCGGGTGTCATGGCGTTGACCAGATTGTCGTACAGCACGATGGTCTTCATTTTGCCAAAGCCTGTAAAGTAGGCGTTGAGCTTGGTGGTACGGCGAGAGGCGTCCATAACCTCGATCGCCTTGACGCGATATCCGTGCTTTGTAAGCAGCTCCATGAGTCTGTCTTTCAGCTCACCGTCCTCCAAAGGGGTGAACTTGTTGCCGATGCGGCTGAAGATGGGGTACATGAAAGAAATGAACAGCGAGAAGAGGAACATCGCAGCGGCAAAGGCTACGATCATCCAGTCGCCAAGCCAGAGGTGGATGCTGAGCAGCAGCATAGCCAGTGCCAGGGAGAGGAACAGCTCCAGCGAGTTGGAGCGGATCTGGTCAAAGATGAAGGTTTTCATGGTGGTACGGTTGAAGCCGTATTTCTGTTCGATGACCATGTTGAACAGATAGCTGCGCACGATGCCGGGGATCAGATTGACCAGCAGGTCAAGGACAATGACCGAAAACAGCTGCATGAACCAGTTTTCAACAGGGAAGAGCGAGGCAGCCCGGGCATACGCGTCGGTGGCCAGCAGTACAAGCGAAAGCACCGCGCCAATGCAGGTAAAGATCAGCGACAGGCGAGATTTTTCGCGGCTGTAGCGTTTCCAGTTGGCGTACGTTTCCGCGTCGTAGACGTCGGCAAGATTTGCGGGCGTGGGATTGTTTGCGGAGCGCATCTCCACGATCCCCAGCACGATCCTGTAGGCCGTGCTGAGCAGAACGATCAGAATAATGATGGGTTTTGTGATCATAATAACCTCGAAATATGTTTTGATGATTCATTATAGCACGGTTTTTTGGGAAAAGCAAGGGAAAATGCAAAAAGCGGAACGGAAAATGGTCGGTGGTATGGGCGAATGGACAAAACGCGCCGTAGGGGCGACCATTGTTGTCTGCGCGTGCGGCGGATGGAATGAAAAAATTCGTAGGGCAGGGGCTTGTTTTCGTTGACCGTTTGCAGGGGACGGCGCCGTTCATTACCCACAAGGGGCTTTTTGTACTGTCCGCACAAATTGGGGCAGTTCAGGTGTGTATGGATTTGTTAAATGGAGTAATGAGCAGGGAACAGCATCAACCGGTCCTCCCCCATTGTGGTGGGGGAGGATGTAACAGAGAACCGCCCCCCGTGACACTATTACTTTTGAACTCCTTTATTTTATGACTCGCTGTGTCACTTGAGCCTCAGACAGATAATTAATGTTACGAGTTTGTGTTACAGGTTCATCTTTCCAAGGTGCTACGGTACTTCCGTATGAATAGCCAAGAGTATCACATAAGGTTTTAAACTTCTTTGGATCCTTACTAACAGAAGAAGAAACTATTATCCAAGAGCGAACAGTTTTTTTCATTTGTTTTGCAGCTAGGACTAGGCGCTGTGCTGCTACATATGCTTCTGGGGAAACACTTTCATCCCAACCTCCTAAATCAATATTAAACTTGGTTCCGCATTCTCCAATAATACGTTGATGTTCATTCCAATCAATTTTGAATTCAACTTCAGCGACTCGATATCCGTTGTCTTCTATATAAATACCGATGGAGGTAATTTCCTTATTTTCTACCGCTACTAAAAATTTTGAAATATCCTCGTGCGACTTCCCGGCGCAAGCTAAAAAGAGTTCAAAGTGATCGTCAATTACACTGATTCTGGTTCTAGTATAGGTATATGTATTAGTGTGTGTTTTAATAAAAATCCCTCCTAAATATCATGCATTAAGTTGCTCCGCATTACTATTTTTGCTATTTTCTACTGCGTCTTTAGCAATAACATCCCATCTGATCTTTTTTGTTATTTTTTGATATTGGGATAATAGTTTTTCCTTGTAGTTAATATCTGTGAGTATATATTTAATAACCACATTGTTACTGAGATCGGATAGTAGTTCCATTTCTTTATTTACTAATAGGTTTGAAAAATAGGATATTTTTTCTGTTGGATACGCATCTACTAACATTTCAGCGATTTCCCTATTACTAAAAGAGAAAATTGATGACACAATGTTGATTTTTTCTTCACGCGTTGGTTCCCAGTCAAATCGGTTTGCGCGACCTTCTCTTAAAAGTGGCTTGTATAAACGATCAAAATCATTTCCTGTGAAAAATATTGGAACTCTAGTTGTTTCGCCAACATTTTCAATAAATTCCGGATTATCTGCGATATGCATTAGAAATGCTAATATATCTTGATGGTTAACTGTGCCAGTATAGTTTTCCCATTCGCCTAAAGTAGTATCAATGTCATCAATCAATAATACTGCAGGCTGTCCAGTGCGAATAATAGAAGAGGCCTCAATATACTTTTGTTGTAGTAATTTAGCAGGTTCTCCTGCACAATCACTTTCAAGATCTGCGGCATTAACTGACAAAATAGTGACTCCTACAGCTTTTAAATAATTCCGCAGTTGGTATGTTTTTCCCATTCCAGGTTGGCCGATTATGGCTAAAATTAATGGGAAACGGTCTATGTTGAGAAAATTACCCAATAAGTGTGTATCAATAACTTTAGCAAATCTATTAGGGATATACATATGCTTACCTTCTGTCACTAGGTTTTGTTGCCCTGGATTGATAGATTTCTTCGTCAACGCCTTCGAAAATTTTTGAAACATCAAAATCCACCTTCTTTCCTGTAATATCTTGTGAAAATTTACTTTTTTGTGTAATATCAACGGATCCTGAATTCTCTTTAATAAACACAATAGTGTCAGCACTTATTTTACAGCCATTTTCATGTGTTAATTGGTCAAGAATAGCTTGAAGAATTAATTTTTGATTATGAATTAATTCTTTGTTACCAACAGAAAGTGTTTGTACTAGCTTTTCTAACTCGGATATTTGAATCTTCAATTCCTTTTTTGAAGGTCCCAGTTTTTTTGTGACCCACGAAACACATTCTAAAATAATCGGGCCCCATAGTTCATTAATAACCATGATATTATCTCCTTTAAAAATTGTTCGCTGACAAAACAATAATACAGTCTAATATGTAATGATAAAAATAGCAGAATTATTACAAAAAACGACAAAATTTTAGAAAATTTATTTTTTGCATAGAAGATGATAAAGGGGGAGAGGGGCGTTTAGACCATAAAGGGAGAAATTTGAGAAAGAAAAAGTGTAAATGAAAAGGCCCCGGGGCGAGTTGATGCTCGCCTCGGGGCTGGGTGTGTATAGATTTGTTAT
>JAZUSJ010000175.1:0-23231 GCA_045606685.1 Eubacteriales bacterium | reverse complement strand
GGTATCGCTGCGAAAAAATGATACTCAATCATTTTTTCTTGCTCACCCGTTATGACCACTTATTTCAACGTCGTTGAAATATTGCCTCCATATTCAGTTGTTACAGAGGCGTGTCAACGGTTTTCAAGACTCGTGCCCTCCGCCGTCGCATAGTCGTCTGTCCGCGCCTCGTTGCCTCGGCTTGCCATACTCCTTGCTTGGGGCGGTATCGCTGCGAAAAAATGATACTCAATCATTTTTTCTTTCTCACCCGTTATGACCTCTTGTATTCAACAAGGTGTATTATATCACAAACTTTTGCATTTGGCAAGAGTTTTGCTTGAAATTAATTATGAATTACATTGAAATTCATATGAGCTTATGCTATAATGAACGCAAGAAAGGGGGGATATGATGGAGTATGTGGTGAGTGGGGGTGTGCTTGCAGTTCCCGAAGGGGTGATGAGGCTCGGATTTGGCGATATTTGCAGATACGTACAAGCGCATACGGTCAAGGAGATCCTGCTGCCCTCGACCTTGGAGATCATTGAGGCAGATGCGTTCTTTGATCTGACCGAATTACAAAAGATCAACATCCCCGGGCGCGTGACAAGGATCGGCTCTCAGGCCTTCTGGGGGCTGGACGGGCTGCGGGAGCTTATGGTGCCTGACACGGTCGCGTGCATCGAAAAGCACGCGTTTTGCAATATGCCGCGGTGCAGAATCGTGATCGTTGGCCAATCCCTTTGCATCCCCGATGGTTGGGACGCGGAATTTGCCGCAAACGTGCAAGAGATCTGCTTTGCCTCCGCTTGAGCGTGATCATCCGCTCGGCAATGGTGCGTACTGAGCAAAACAGCCAACAGATAAGGCGTTGCGCCCACAGGGACGCAACGCCTTTTTCGCTTATCTTGATCTCTTTTTCTGCGTTTTGGTTGCCTCATAGCTGACGCTGATCAGAAACTGCACCACGTCCTCGGGAGCATCGGGCAGCAGCACCGAGATCCAATGCAGCTTATTCATATGATACGCTGGATAAACGCCGACATCCGCACCGAATGAGCCGAACATTTCGGTGGGCAGCTTGAGATTGACCACGTCGATCACCTCATTCCCCTTTTGGCCGTCAAATCCAAACTTACGGCGCGGCACCTTCATGGCAATGGCATACCATTTGCGCGTGTCATGGTGTCGCATCACGGCCGTTTCGAAATCCTCCTCAAAGGGATAATCCGGCTTTGTGCCATGGGCGGAGCGGCAATATGCAAAGAATTCTTGCTTGGTCATTCCCTTCTCCTCCTCATATCGTTTCAAATCTCGATTTCGGCCATAACGGCAAAGTGATCGGAATAATACAGCCCCTGCTTGTCCACATCGTCGGGAATGATGCTGCACTCCGTGCATTTGCCCGACGCGAAGATATAGTCGATCTTGGCATACTTTTCGGGCGCAATTCTGCCGAAATTATGGAACGTGCCGCCCAGCTCTGCCGTGACGTCGCGCGCGCCGCGTGCGGCCATGGCAGCGCTGATGATCCCGATCTCGGGCTCTTGCGGCGTTGCGTTCATATCTCCGGTCAGAATCATGGGCTGCTTATATGCATCCAGCATAGCACACAGAATGCCTGCCTCGATCTGACGCGCTAAGGGGCCTTGATGATCAAGGTGCGTATTACACATGCAAATATCCTTCCCTGCCCCCGGGGAATGCAGCACGGCTACGGTTGCCATGCGCGGGCAAGCACTCTGATCTCCGCCCAGATTCGAGCCGGGTACGCTCGGTGTGGCAGTCAACCAGAAGTTATCCACCTTGACAACGGCAAACGCGCTCTTACGGTACGCAATCGCCATGGATTCTCCGCGGCAGTCCTTTTCCCTGCCGCAGCCCACAAACGCATAATCGGGCATGTGCTGCTCCAGATATGCGCGCATATGATGCGTGCACTCCTGAAAGCCGATGATATCCGGTCCTGTGCGCTCCAGCATGCCGATCACGCGGTCATGGCGGTTGGTAAAGCTGTTGATACCGTCGCCCGTGTTGTCCACGCGCAGATTATAGGTCATTACCTTGATGCTTGCCATGTTTCGCTCTCCTTATTTTTTATTTTTCAGATCAGATCCAAATGCTCAAACAAGCGGTACACATCCCCCGCGCCCATGACGACCACGGCATCGCGTTCCGATACCTCTTGTGCCAGCATTTCTGCAACCTTTTCATATTCGGGTACGTATTTTGCGCGGCCTCCGATTTTTGAGGCAAGCTTGGCGGAGCTGATCCCCTTGCTTTCCTTTTCTCTTGCGGCATAAATATCCACCAAGATCACATGATCCGCTGCGGCAAAAGCATCTGCAAACTGATCGGCCAGCTGCGCGGTACGGCTGTACGTGTGCGGCTGAAACACGCAGAAAATGCGATCATACCCCATCTGCGCCATGCCCTGCAGGGTGGCTGCCACCTCGGTGGGATGGTGTCCGTAATCGTCAAATACGGGCGCACCGTTCAATTTCCCCTTATATTCCATGCGTCTGCCCGCACCGCCAAAGTGATGCAATCCCTTGGCAATATCCTCGGCGCAAATGCCGCACAAATGCGCACATGCAACGGCGGCCAGCGCATTATACACGTTATGCTTACCGGGTACGCAAAGCTGCACGTGCGAGAAAAACTCACCGTCCAGCAAAATGTCAAACGCGGGATACCCATCCTGATAGGTCAGATCCACCGCGCGGAATGTTGCATACTCATACTCGATGCCAAATGTGACCGTACCGCCCACGTATTGCTCCACCGAGGCCATGACCTCGGGATCGTCGCAGTTGACCACGGCAAAGCCGCTCTCACCCGTCAGAGCTGCGTATTTGCCAAACGAGCTGCGGATCTGCTCCATGCTCTTGAAATAATCCACATGCTCCATCTCAGCGTTGAGAATGACCGCGATGCTTGGATTGAAATCCAGAAAGGAATCCATATATTCGCAGGCCTCAAAGATGAAATGCTCCTTGCCGCCAATGCGGTAAGCTCCGTTCAGACAAGCGGTGGTCGCACCCGAAAGCACGGTGGGATCCGCATCTGCATCCACAAAGATCTGCGCACACATGGAGGTGCAGGTGCTTTTGCCGTGCATACCCGCAATGCCCACACGATGCACGTACCCCATCATGATATAGCCAAGATAATCCGCGCGTGACACGCACGGAATGCCCATCGCCCCGGCATAGGTATATTCGGGATTTTCGGGCGAGATGGCCACGGTATACACCACCATATCCGCCCCATGAGCGGCTTCGGCCGTATGCTCATAATGCACGTCTATCCCCGATTGCTCCAAGGATTCGGTCACTGCCGTGCGCGCGCGGTCGGTGCCGCTGACCGTGTAGCCGCGCAGACGCGTGATGAGTGCCAGCGAGGACATCATTACACCGCCCACGCCGATAAAATGTATATGCTTTGCACCGTCGATCATCTGCGCGATGGCGGCGGCTCCGAAATGCGTGTTGGGAGTTGCCATACTATCTCCTTGCGTTCATACTAATTTATCATTTTGATCGTTATTTGTTCACAATAAATGGACGAATTCACACAAAATCCCGATTGTGATTGAATAATTATCACATTTCGGTTTTATAATGATATCATGCAGTTTTATCTCTTTCAGCTTGACGCTTCAATCTTCTATACTGTAACTTTATGAAGATGGAGGTCTGATTTATGCAGATCACAGATATCAAGATCAGAAAACTTTTTGATGAAGGCCCGATGAAAGCCATCGTCTCCATCACCTTCGATCATCAGTTGGCTGTACATGACATCAAGGTCATATACGCACGTGAAAAGTATTTTATCGTGATGCCCAGCCGCAAGAACCCCGATGAAACCTACAGGGATATTGCACACCCCATCAATGCGCAGTTCCGCGCACTGCTGGAGGAATCGGTCATTGAGGCTTATCACAGAGAGGTTGCCCTGGCTGCACAGCAGGAAGAAGAACAGCCTGCCACGGTTTAAGACGTATATGCGCCAAAGAGAGGACTCCCGGAGATCGGGGGTTCTTTTTTTGCATTATAAATGCCCCATGCCGAACAAAATCCCCTCGTTACGCACGCAGAGCGTGCCGAACGCGCCCTGGGCAAGACTGCCCGGATTGCAGACAAGCAGCGGCTTTTGCAGCACCTGCGCAGCAAAGCGCTCACCGGGCGCAAACCACCTCTGCCCTTGCACGTGCGTATGCCCGTACAAAAGCACGTCGGCCTCTGCCTGTGCTGCAAATGCGCAGGCGCGTTCCATGCCGCCCTTGACACCGTGAGTGTGTCCGTGCATCATCAGAATACGGTAGGCACCTACCTCAAGCAGCAGCTGCTCGGGTGCGCCCGTTCCCTCAAACAGGGTATAAAAATCACAGTTTCCGCGCACACAGCGCACGAAATGATCCTGATATTCCAGCACGCGCAGATCCCGCAGACCGTCGCCCAAGAAAAGCACACCATCAGGCTTTTTGACTTGCCTTTCCATTGCGAGATCGACCAGATCCGCTCTGCCATGGGAATCCGAAATGACTAAGTACTCCATCAGCAAACGCCCGTGGGCTGTGCCTTTTGTGCAGGCTGATAGCAAGCACCGCGCGGCACGATCAGACGCAGCGCGTTTTCGATGGCGCTGACACGAAGCGAGGACACCTCACAAACCTCACCGTCCACGCAAATGCTCTGCGGCTTTTCAAAGGTATACTGTATGTTGCGGCACTTGACGTAATCGATCACGCGTCGCGCCTTTTCGTTATCAATAAACGTACCGTTCTTGTACAGCGAGACCAACGACAAGAACTTGATCCTGGACACGTTTTTGATCAGAAGCGTATCCAGCACACCGTCGTGCAGCAAGGCCAAGGGTGTGGAATGAAAACCGCCGCCGCACCAAGCACCGTTGGCTACGGCTGTCAGCAGCATGCGCCGCTCTTGCTCCTGGCCGTCATCCACACATACGGTTGCGCGAACGCCCGGCTTGCGGATCAGCGTGATCACAAGACCTGCGATATACGCCATGCCCTTTGGGATCAGCTTGCTTCTTTTGAGCTTGGCAGTCTGCTTGACCACCTCGCAATCAAAGCCGATATTGACCATATTCGCGCAAACCTTATCGTTATATTGCAAAAGATCAAGCATGATCTCCTCACCGTCCAGTTGGGCATCGATATCCAAAAAGGCTTGAGAAGCATCAAAATTGCGCACGAAATCATTGCCCGTTCCCACCGGCACGACACCGACCGACGCATTGGCATATCCGTACGCTCCGTTGACCGTTTCGCCCAGCGTTCCGTCACCGCCGCAGGCATAAAAGCGCAGCTGTACATCCGGCTCTTGCTCGCAAGCGTTTCGAACAAAGTCAGTCGCCTCGCCCGATGCGCTTGTATGATGGATCTCATAATCCACACCGCGTGCGGTGCAGACGTTGTGAATCTGCTTTTCCAGCTCCTGTTGCATCTGTCCTTTGCCCGCTGCAGGGTTCAGTATAAAAACGTGCTTGATTTTTTTACTCATACGTACGTTTCCTTCTCAAAAATTTTGATGTGCCTTATCGTTTTATTATACCATACGTTCCCCCGTCTTGTCTACCGTTTTTTCACAGATTTTTTGTTTGCATCATATTCTGTAGGTGAATACGGGTAGCCGAACGGAGGTCAAACCGAGTTGGTTTTGACTCCCGTTCGGCTACAGAAAGGAGAACAATTATGACACTGGATCGTGACGCAGTCAACAGGCTGCTTGCGCTCAACGACAAGCAGCTGGCCCTTGTGATCAAAAAGCTGACGGCAGAGGCGGGGATCGATCCCGCATCTCTGCAGATCAACGCCTCCAACATTGCCGCTGTGCGCGCAGCACTTTCGATGGCCACCGACGAGGACCTCAAGCGCGCAGCCGAGCAGTTGGCCAACATGCAAAAGGGTGGGCAGCACCATGGCTGAGAAACAAGGCGGCAGCGAGGATATGCTGCTGCGCCTTCTTGACGATCCCGAGGTGGTGGCCGCAGGAGAGGATGGGAGCGAGGGAGCGGATGCGGCCATTCCCACGGCCAAAGATGGACTGTCGCTTGCCTTGCCGCCCGAGCTGCTTGGAAAGCTGCCCATGCTTATGTCCGCCATTGCCCCTATGATGGGCGGTAAGGGCGAGGGCGCGGTCAAGGACAGCAAAACCGCTCTTTTGCTGGCGCTCAAGCCCTATATGAGTCCGCAGCGGTGTGATGCGATCGACAAGCTGATCACGTTTGCGCGCTTGAGCGACATCCTACGACAGCTGCGATAATGGGAAGGAGGTTATTATGTACGTAAAACCGCCACGCAGGCAATTCGGCAGCTCCTTTGTGCCTGACAACTACAACGGCACTGCATTTCATGATCCGACACCGACACCGCAAGAGCAAGAAGATCCGTCGAGTGACCGTGCAGTAGCCGCGCCCGAGCCTCCCGCTGACGCAATTCCCACAGCCAAGACTGAGGAAAAAGGTCTGCTCCCTGCCCTGTTTTCGGGGTTTGGGGGCTTGCGCTCGGATGATCTTTTGCTGCTTGCGCTCATTTTGCTCATGTCGCGCAGCGACGGTGAGCGCGGCAGCACCTCCGAGATCCTGCCGCTTCTGGCGTTGCTCTTATTTTTGGGGTGATCAAAAGTGCCAATGGGGATGTGCCGGGTCGAAAAAGCAAGGACTGTATCACTTGGATGCAGTCCTTCATTGTTTGATTGTTTGATGAGTTGCTACAGACACGGGCGAGCGAACTCTCCATCGGTAGTGGCTGACCTCCCGAATGCCCCCTACAGCTGTTCTTATGCGTACCTCAGTTTCATAATTTGACAGAAACAGAGATGATTCATCTCCGGTTCTCTGCTATTTTCGCAGCCCCATCGGGCTGATTTTTATCTTCCCTGCGCACTCATTCCTCAACGACAGAGATGTACGAAACGCGCGGCATATCGGTCAATCTTTGCTCACTGCCGTCCGCCGAAAGCAGCGCAATGCCTTGCTTATCCGCAAAATACACGCCCTTGCCCGTGACCGTATAGGCAAACACGCCCTTACGGATCTCGCGCACCTTGCCGTCCTTACTGCGGCAGCAAAGCACAGGCACGTCATCCTCGGGAATGCCGTGTACGCGCGACACGTCACCGACAGGCACCTTTTTGCCAAACAATCCCTTTTTGACGTACGGCTCGCGGTAGGGATACGCAATATAATACAGATCCCCATTCTCGCTTTCCATCGGCTGACGGAAATTGGTCTTTTTGTCCGCCAATACCTCTTTTAACTCATACGCACGGCAATCAAATCGGAAGATCGACCAAGGGCCTTCGGCATATTGCTTCCAAAGATCCTCTGCCCCAAGCTGTCCCATAGCATTCATCATAATGATCTGCATGGCCTGACTGCGCGACATGGCGGCAGGCTCGATCTTTGCAAGGCCGCAGCCTGCATAAAAGATCACATCCTCTTCTGCTGCCGACCACGAAGGATCGCTCTCTCGCGTGCTTCCCTCGGTCAGCACCCTGACGCTCTCGCCGTTTTGTTCCCAAATGCCGAGATGCGCCTCCCCTGCGCGTGCGCAGCTCAGTGCCAGACGGCCGTTTTTATAGGCAAACTCGCGAAAGCCGCCTAAGTTATCGCTCAGCAGTATGCCATCACCGGGAACGCCCTTTTCCTTGACGTAAACACCGCCCGTCGCGTCAATGCACAGCGAATACAAAAGCCGCTCACCGTCATACAGCACCGAAAAGATCTGTGCCGTCACGTCGTCCGCACGTTTTTGCACGTCAGGACCGCCCATCACGCCTCCATGCCCTCCACGCATGAATTCCGCTCCGCTGCCGCTGGTTTTCCAATCGGTGCGCTCGGCATTCTGTCTGAGATGGTCACGGTAAACACGCAGCACGTCACTCGGGATCTCCACAACTCTTTTGCCATTTCCCGGAAGTGCAAACATTCTGTTATCTGCCACAAAATAAATCATTCTTTCTCACCCATGATCAACCAATTTTGATAGTTCTTTCCGATAATAAAGTCCAGCGCATCGGTCTGCTCACCGCTCAGTGCAAGTCTGGGGGAATATCGGATCAGCTCGTATTGCATATGCTCCATGACGTAAGCAACCGTCACCTCACCCGTCTGTGTGCCGGTGGTCTGCGCTTGGGTTTCAGCTTCGGTTTCGGTTCCGGAGGCATACAAAGGCAAGCCGCGCAGATCCAGCACCAGAAAATCACACACCTCCATCAGCTGCGCTGCCAGATACACGTCATGCTCTGCCGCCAGCAGCACCTGTGGGGAAACCAACACACCGATGGCGGTGTCCCCCGCCAGTCCCTTGACGCGGCGCAGATATTGCACGACGCTTGCGATATTGGCCTGCGTGGGTGCGATTCCTGTCAAAAAGATCTCGTCCACACCGCTCTCGGCCGCCTCAGCGATCAGCGAGGCCTCATAGGAAAGCGTCAGCTCGCGCAGTACCGCATCCTCCGTGGCAAAGCCCTCGACAGGCATATACGTACACAGATACAGGCCGTTTTTATGCAGCTCCCAGACGTTGATGGCAAGATCCGCGCTGCCGTTTTCATCCCACTCTGCATGCTTGCACACGCGTGAGTCAAACAAAAGCGTTCCGTCCTGCGCACGCAAGGGTGCGCACAGATGCGAAATGCCCGAATAAACATAACTGCTGTAGCGTTCGCCCACGGTATAGGCGTACGCCCTGACGGAAGGAACGTTGACCGGAATGATCTGTTCCTCGGGGACGGTCATCTCGGGCTGCGCGTCGCCTGCCGGGTACTGCTCCGCTTTTTTCAAAAGCCGGCTGCCCACACCCACACTTACGGCAAACACAATGCCAAGAACAGCCACCACGCCAAGCGCGACCAGCCACTTGATCCACACACGGGGCCGTCTTCCCACACGCGCACGCTTTACCGCCATACTCTCCCTCTTTTCCGTTTGTTTTTACTTCAGATCCAACAGATCCAAGCTCTTGCCGTATTCGTTCAGCTCGACAGTCAGGTTTTCCTTGATATTATCCTCATATTCGCCAAGCTTTGCCGACTGATAATACTGCAAAAGCTTCTCACCGTTCATCAGCACGTACAGCTCCTCAATGGGCATACGCATGATCACGTAATAGCCGTCGCCGTATTCCACAACGTCACTTGTCTGATACTCCAGCAGCGAAAAGGCAGCTTCCTCGTATACCTCGCCCATTTCGTTGTGCGTGAAATAGTAGCCCGATTCGGTAATGGTCAGATCCTTATTGACCGCAGAGCCGATATGCGAGCACATCAGACTGTATCTTTCCTGATCGTCCGTGACGGCTGCCAGCTCGTCCGCAATGCGCTTTGCAGTATCGTAACAGTCCTGCTTATCGGCCTGATCCTCTACGGGAATGTATACGTGAATGGTTCTGGCATAGTCCTCACCTGCCAACACGTAGTCCAAAAAGTCGGAATAATTCTTGCTGGTGTATTCCATCAGACCACCGTCCACAAGCGCGTAATACATAGCAGATTCCAGATAATCCACGCGATAGATAAAGCGCAGATAGTGGTCGGTCAAGCCGTTTTCTCCAAGCCAGGTCAGATATGCGTCAAAATCACCGCCAAAGCCGCCCTGTCCCTCGTCCAGATTGACCAGCGTTTCGATCTGCTCCTGCACATAATCATCGATCTCCTTGTCATCGGTCTTGACAAACAGATTCTTGCAACCGACCAGCACCGCATAATTGGCCTTCAGATTTTCATACACCAAGGATTCCAGCTCCTCGCGGTACTTCTCTGCCGTTGCGGGATCATCCCAGATGCCCTTGCCGTATTTTTGCTCCAGCGTATTCTTATAGGTAGCGGTCACAAAGCGCAGCTCCTCATAATACACGTCGTATCCGTCACATTTGCCGATCACACGCATTTCCTGCTCCGTGCTTTCCACGGGCTTGATCTTGTTGCCACAGCCCGTCAGCGTCAGCACCGCCAGTACCAGCGCCATAACGCATGAAATCGCGCGAACCGCTCTGATTTTTGTCATATATGCCTCCGTTATGCCTTTCGGCCATAAATTTTCACATTAATTATACACCCTTATTATGACATGGCTGTGAATATCTCATATTTTTTTGCATCCTGTGCGCAAAAAAGGCTTTTCAAAACCGATTTTTCATGTTATAATGAAAACAGAAACGTCAAAGGAGAAAGATCATGGAAGACATTTACACCATTCCTCTTTCACAGCTTGAAAAAGAATTTTCATGGGAAAGAATTTACGTGCCCGAGGATTACGACACCGTGCTTGTCCGCACGCCCGAGGTATCACGCCCCGGCCTTGCGCTGGCAGGCTTTTACGGCATTTTTGAGCGCGACAGAATTCAGATCATCGGCAACGCAGAGCATAAATACCTGCAGGAGCTTTCGGATCAGGATCGCGAGCAGGCGCTTGTCACCTTTATCAAGGCCCTGCCCGTAGCCGTGCTTTTCACCTCGGGCAACGAGGCTTTTCCCGAGCTGATCCGCCAGGCGCAGATCTCGGGTGTACCCATCCTGCGCACGCAGGAGCATACAAGCCCCATTATGGCTGCGCTGATCGCTTCGCTCAACCAGCATTTAGCACCCCGTATTACGCGTCACGGCGTGTTGGTCGAGGTGTACGGTGAGGGTATTTTGCTGCTGGGTGACAGCGGTGTCGGTAAGAGCGAGACCGCGATCGAGCTTGTCAAGAGAGGCCACAGACTGATCGCGGACGACGCGGTGGAGATCAAGCGCGTATCTGCCAAAACGCTGGTCGGCTCTGCGCCCGAGATCATCCGTCACTACGTGGAGCTGCGCGGCATCGGCATTGTGGACATTCGCCGCTTGTTTGGTATGGGTTCGGTCAAGGAAACCGAAAAGATCGATCTCGTCATCAACTTGGAGCCTTGGGTACAGGGCAAGATGTACGACCGTCTTGGTCTTGACGAGCAGAAGGTGGACATTTTGGGCATCAAGATCCCCTGCACCACCATTCCCGTCAAGCCCGGCCGAAACTTGGCTATCATTCTGGAGATCGCAGCCATGAACAACCGTCAGAAGCGCATGGGCTACAACACGGTTGAGGAATTCAACAAAAAGCTGATGGGACAGATGGGGCTGGAATGATTGAAAATGAAGAATGAATAATAAAAAATGATAAATGAAAAATGATGGTCGAAATCGGTTGCGTGCAACCGATTTCTTCTTTTTTTATTGAAATTGAGATGAAACGTCAAATCTATATCATTCAATCAACCAAATATCATAAAACAAATGAAAAGAGCCGTCACAACGGCTCTTTTCTACCACAATTTTTCTATTTGCTCCACGACCTCGGGCATAATGCCCTCGCTGTGGTGGCAAAGCGTGGCCTTGCATATCGCCTTGACCTCGGGAATGGCGTTTTCGGGACAAAAAGCAAGATCGGCTGCTGCCAGCATGGCAAGGTCGTTTTCCTGATCACCGCACGCAACCACAAGCAGCTCGTGACCGGTGCGCACACGGTGCAGCTCACGCAGTCTTTGAATGCCCGTTGCCTTACTGCAGCCCTTGGCCGTCAGCTCTAAAAAGCGCGGTCCGGATACTGCAAACTCAAATCTGCTGCCAAATTGCTCAATCAATACCGGGCGAAGCTGCTCCAAATGCTTCTGCTCTCCGCGAAACACCAGCTTGAACCACTGCTCCGCCGGATTATTCGTTTCCCACTCGGAAAAAGGCACGATGTGCGGAAAATCCACGGGATTGCGCGATACCTCTTGCGCGATGATCTCCCCGTGACCGTCTGTCATAAAGCCATCGGGCGTCACTACGCGCACGCCGACCTCGGGCGAGGCCTCCCGTGCGCAAGCCGCCACAGCCAGCACGTCACACGTACGCATACTGACGGGATACATACGCGTATTGCTTGAAAAATCATACAGATAAGAACCGTTTGCCACCACGGCAGGCAGCGTGCAAAGCGTCCCGGACGAGGGCAGCACGCGCGCGATATTCTTGTGCATACGCCCCGTTCCGTACGTAAACCGGCCGCCTTGTGCGCAAAATTGCGCTATAGCCTGCATGTTTACTTCAAGCGGCTGTGCGCCCGCGCCGAAAAACGTACCGTCCAGATCGGTCACAATGGCAATATCTTCAAATTTCTTTTCATTCATCTTGGCCAAGTATCTCCAAAAGCTTTTTCATCTCGGGCGGCTCGGGTGCTGTGAAATGCATGCGCTCCCCCGTGGTCGGATGTGTCAGATACAGCTCACAGGCGTGCAGGCATTGCCCCTTGATATAGTGCTTGTGCCGTGCGCCGAAGGGCGTATTGTTGCCGCCGTACACCTCATCCCCAAGCAGCGGATGCCCCTTGGCCGCCATATGCACGCGGATCTGGTGCGTGCGCCCCGTTTCCAGCCTGCATTCAATATACGTAAAAGCGTTTCCCCAGACTGCTCTGCCCGAAAAACGCGCCAGCACGCGATAATGCGTGACAGCATCTCTGGCCTCGCGGTCGGGATCGCGCACCACGGCCATTCTCTTGCGATCTGTGGGATGGCGGCCGATGGGCAGATCGACAGTCCCCTCGTCCTCCTTGACGTTGCCCACGCAGATCGCGCGGTAAATGCGGTGTGCGCTATGCTGCTTGATCTGCTCCGCCAGGTGCAGGTGTGCGCGGTCGTTTTTGGCCACAACCAAAAGCCCCGACGTATCCTTATCAATGCGATGCACGATACCGGGGCGCAGCACGCCTCCGATGCCGGACAGGCTGCCCTTACAATGATACAGAAGTGCATTGACCAGCGTTCCCGTCGGGTTTCCCGCAGCGGGATGCACCACCATCCCCACGGGCTTGTTGATCACGATGATATCGTCATCCTCATACACCACGTCCAAGGGAATATCCTCGGGCAGAGCGGTATCCGGCTCAGGCTCGGGAAAGGTCAGGGCGATCTCATCCCCTGACTTGACCTTATAGTTTTTGGAGACCGACGCACCGTCCACCAGCACATCGCCCTCCTCCAGCAATCTGACCGCAGCGGAGCGGGTCAGGTCGGCCCGCTCCGAAAGGTATTTGTCTATTCTCGTGCCTGCATCGGCAGCGTCAACTATCAGTGTCAGTGTCTGCATCATCGCTCTCTTGCTCTATCTCGGCCACAGCAGTATTTTTCTTGTTTTTTGCATCCACAACCAGCGACAAAATCAGCCACAGCACCATCATGCCTCCGCCAATGGTTACCGCGCAGTCCGCCACGTTGAAGATCCACTTCCACAGATTGGGAAACGCACAGAAATCAATAAAATCGGTCACGACACCCAGCGTGCAACGGTCGATCATATTGCCGATGCCGCCTGCGATCAGCAGCGTCAGGATGAGTTGCATGAACTTATCCTTTGGCTCTTTTTTTACCCAATATACCAGCATGCCGATCATAAGCAGAATGCCGACGGTGGAAAGCACCATGAACATCCAGCGTGAGTCGTCGAACCAGCCGAAAATCGCACCGTCGTTCTTGATGTGCGTCAGGTGCAGCACGCCCTTGATCACGGGAATGGATTCTCCCACGGGAATGTGTTGTATCACAAGATACTTGGTCAGCTGATCCGCGCCCACAATGACCGCGGCAATGGCTGCCCATAAGATCAGATACAGCATAAATCTTCCTTTCTTGTAATCACCGAGGGTTGTTTCCAACCCTCGGCGGTCACGATCTTAAAGTTCCAGAATGTTCTTGCAGCGTTCGCACAGGAAGTTGTCGCCCTCGCGAATGCCCTTTTCGGAGTAAGCCCAGCAACGGTCGCACTTGCAGCCGTCAGCAGGTGCTACGACAACGGCAATTCTGCCGTCCTCGCCCACAACTGCGCCCTCGGGAGCAGCTGCGTTGACCACCTCTGCACTCGAGGTGATATAAACGGTTGCCAGATCGTTTGCAAAATCGGACAACAGCGCATATGCAGCGGCATCGGTGGTGTAAACGGTCACCTTTGCATCCAGCGACTTACCGATCAGCTTTTCTGCACGTGCCAGCTCCAGCGCCTTCATGACGTCGTCGCGCAGATCAAACAGCTCATCCCAGGAATTGGTGCTGTCGGATTCCAGAGAAGCGTCGTATGCAGGCATATCGTTGAGGAACACGCTCTCCTTCTTATCGGACGATGCGTGCGGCATGGACTGCCAGATCTCCTCAGCGGTGAAGCTGATGATGGGAGCCATCAGACGCGTCATGCCCGAAATGATGATATACATTGCGGTCTGTGCGCTTCTGCGTGCCTGACTGTCAGCGCGCTCGGTATATACTCTGTCCTTGGTGATATCCACGTACAGCTTGGACAGGTCGATGGTGCAGAAGTTGTTGAGTGCGTGGTATGCGATGTGGAATTCATAGCCGTCAAACGCATCGCGAACCTCGCCCACGAGCTTATTGTAGCGCGCCAGGATCCACTTGTCGATGGCGGGCAGCTGCTCGTATGCAACCATATCGGTATCGGGATTGAAATCGCCCAGGTTAGCAAGCAGAATTCTTGCGGTGTTACGGATCTTTCTGTAGGTTTCGGACTGCTGACGGAAGATATTATCCGAGCAGCGGACGTCCGCATGATAGTCGGTAGAAGCCGCCCAAAGTCTTGCAATGTCGCCGCCGTACTTCTTGACCACGTCATCGGGATCCACACCGTTGCCGAGCGACTTGTGCATTGCCCTGCCCTCACCGTCAACAACCCAACCGTGCGTCAGGACGGTCTTGTAGGGTGCGCCCTCACCCTTAGCACCAACTGCGGTCAGCAGCGCTGCCTGGAACCAGCCTCTGTACTGGTCGCCACCCTCCAGATATACGTCGGAGGGCCAATGCAGCTCGGGACGCTGCTCAAGCACTGCGATATGGGAGGAGCCGGAGTCAAACCAGCCGTCCAGCGTGTTGGATTCGCGGCGGAACTTCTTGCAGCCGCACTTGCAGGTATAATCAGCGGGCATCAGATCTTCTACGGGCAGATCCCACCAGGAGTTGGAGCCCTTCTCGCCAAATACCTTGGCAACCTGTGCAATGGTTGCGTCGTCACAGATGACCTCTCCGCAATCCTCGCAATAGAATACGGGAATGGGCAGGCCCCACTGACGCTGACGGGAGATGCACCAGTCGGCACGGTCACGCACCATCTGTGCCATACGCTCACCGCCCCATGCGGGCAGCCAGGTAACGCTCCGGCAAGCGGCAACAGCCTCTTCCTTGAACGCATCGACCGAGCAGAACCACTGGGGAGTTGCGCGGAAGATGATGGGAGATTTACATCTCCAGCAGTGCGGATATTCGTGGCTCATTTCCTCGCTTGCGAACAAAGCACCGCTCTCCTTCATGTCGGCAAGAATTGCCTCGTTGGACTGTGCATAGTAAAGACCTGCATACTTGCCTGCATCGGCAGTCTGGTAGCCGCGGTCATCCACGGGTACGATGATATCGATACCGTATCTCTTGCAGGTGATATAGTCGTCCGCACCAAAGCCGGGAGCAGTGTGTACGCAGCCTGTACCCGAATCCATGGTAACGTAATCGGCGTTGACGATCAGCGACTCGCGATCCAGGAAGGGATGCTGCGCCTTCATATATTCAAAGGTGTTGCCGGGGAATGCAGCTACGATCTCGTAATCCTCAATGCCGCCTGCCTTCATGGTCTTTGCGCAAAGAGCTTCTGCTACGATGTAACACTCCTCGCCTGCCTTGACCACCACGTAGCTCTCCACGGGGTTGAGCGCAATGGCAAGGTTGCCGGGCAGCGTCCAGGTCGTGGTCGTCCAGATCACGAAATAGGTCTTGGACAGATCGCACACGCCGGAGAGCTTGCCTGCATCGTCCTTGACGGCAAACTTGACAAAGATGGAGGTACAGGAATCGGTTGCGTACTCGATCTCTGCCTCAGCCAGCGCAGTCTCATCCTTGGGACACCAGTATACGGGCTTCAGGCCCTTGTAGATATAGCCCTTCTTGAACATTTCGCCAAAGACCTCGACCTCCTTGGCCTCAAACGCGGGATCCATGGTCAGATAGGGGTTCTCCCAGTCTGCCAGCACGCCCAGACGCTTGAACTGGTTGCGCTGGATGTCCACGTACTTCTCTGCAAACTTGTAGCATGCAGTACGGAACTCGGAGGTTGCCATCTTCTTGCGGTCCAGCTTGTTCTTCTTGATAATAGCGGATTCGATGGGCATGCCGTGGTTGTCCCAGCCGGGAACGATGGGCACGCGATAGCCGCTCATGGTCTTATACTTGTTGATAAAGTCCTTGAGCATTTTATTGAGTGCAGTACCCATATGGATATTGCCGTTGGAGAAGGGAGGGCCGTCGTGCAGAATGAACGCGGGCTTGTCCGCATTCTGCTCCTGCAGACGCGCGTACAGATCCATACCTTCCCAATACTTGAGCATTTCGGGTTCACGCTGAGGCAGATTTGCGCGCATAGCAAACGACGTAGCGGGCAAATTCAGCGTACTTGTGTAGTCCTTAGCCATAATAAACAGCTCCTTTTTATGTGTAAAGTTAAATTGTTTTCAAATTTGGAGATTATATATATTTTCGCGCATACATGCGCAATCTTCCCTTTTTGGTTTGCATGCTGACATCATCCACGCGAAACTTTCCGTATCCGCGCAGCGAGATCACGCAAGGGGGCTCAATGGTTTTGTCACAGCGGTCACACGGCTCGTAATCCACCGTACATTCCCCTGCGCGGATCAGCATCTGTGCCTTTTCACGTGACAGCCCCGCCAAGGCTGCCGCAATGCAATCAAAGCGCGCAGACGCGACCGTATCGCTGACGCTTTTATACCTCTCGGGGATCTCGATCTGCGTCCCCCAAGGCAGCTCTTCCACCTTGATCCCGTCCTTACCCACGCGCGTCAGCTCCGCGCAGATAAAGGGTGCGATCCCGGCATCGCAAAACAAGACCGCCTGCCGCTCGTCCAGCACGATCAGATCGCCCAGCACGTGCCGCTCGATCCCCAGCGCCAGCAAGGCGCCCAGATAATCGCGGTGCGAGAGCGTGCAGAATCCGCCGCCGCGCAAGGACAACAGGCTGATCCTTTCCTGCAGCATGGGCGCAAGATACTCAGGCTCATTCAGGTATTCTGGCAAAACAAACGCTCTGACTCTCTCTGCCTCGGCATAACCGCCATCCAGAACGCAAACCGCGTCCCGTCCGGCACGCTCTATCATGGAGCTTGCTAAACGCGCTTCGCGCGGCGACAGAAAATGGCTGCAAGACCATATTCCCCTCTCCGCGCGCAGCATCATATCACGCAGCTGCGCGTATAGGATCTCATCCTGTAAATTCTGTCCCTGCATGCTCATAAGGTTGCAAACATCAAGGAAAACCGAACAAGACCTAACAGCAGATACGTGATCATAAACGAAATATCGATCGGCAAGCCCTGGAACCAGTTCATGCGCCACAAGAATTTCCGCACCGGTACAATAAACGGCTCGGTCATGTGAAACAGTACCCGCTGGAGCTTGCTCTCATTTTCGGTGGGAAACCACGAAAAGATGGCACGAGCCAGCATAAGCAGACTGATCCCGTCGATCAGCAACGATACCGTGCTGATCAGTACATACATAAAGACATCCAATGCAAACGCCTCCGCTAAAACAGATTATATTATTCTTCCTCGTCCTCTTCGGTCTGCTCTTCGGCGGCTGCAATGTCTTCCTCGTCAAGATCATCCACGCTTGCACCGTAAGGAATGAGCGCAAGGGTAGACTTGCTGATTCTGTGAACGTCACCGTCCAGAGCCTGAACAGCACCCATGACGTAGTCAAAGAAGCGCAGGAACACGTCTCTTTCCAGCTTATCTACGTCCAAGAGTATCACTATGTAGCCGTCAGCCAACTTTGCTACCGCCTTTTCTCTGTCGTCAAGATCAATGGGAGCAAAATACTTTACTGCAGGCTTTGCGGGCTCAAGCGGCTTTTTGGGCATGGGCTGAGGCTCACGCAGCTCCTCCCGGTCCTGGGCAGCCTCTGCTGCATCAACCTCCTCAATAGCGGCATCATCGGTTACAACGCCCTCGTCAGCCTTGGGAAAATCGTTATAGTAACCGTTATCGTACTCGTCATCAATAAAAGGTGCGGGATCGGGATCCTTGGTAAGCTTCTTAAAAATGTTCATGTTTCTCCTCCTGTAATTTATATTCACGTATTATTTATCTACAAACAAGCTGCTGCCGATGCGTACCAGCGTAGAGCCGCAGGCAATTCCCACATCGTAGCTATCCGACATACCCATAGACATAATCATGGGTATACCTATATTATGAAGTTTTTTTGTCCAAATGTCAAGACAAAGGTCAAAAGTTTCACCAAAATATTTATAATATTGCGCTTTTTCGTCGGATTTTGGTGCCATGGTCATAAATCCGCGCAGTCGGATGGCCTCAAATTGCGCCAAGGCAAGGCACAACTCCTCTGCCTGCCCCGGGGCAACGCCGCCCTTGCTCTCTTCCCCTGCACAGTTGATCTCAACCAGCACGTCCATGACGCGCCCGTGCTTTTTGCACTGCTTGTCGATCTCCCGTGCCAGCTCCACGCTGTCCAAGGAGTGGATCATGCACACCTTATCCGCAATGTATTTGACCTTGTTTTTCTGCAGTGATCCGATAAAATGCACGTGCAGCGACTGCTTATCCAGCGCATCCCACTTTTCTAAGAGCGCCTGCACGCGGTTTTCTCCGATATCATGTACACCCAGCGCGGGCAGCGCATTGATCTGCTCTGCGCTTGCATATTTGGTGGCCGCCAGCAAGAGGATCTCGGACGGATCTCTCCCTGCCTTCTGCGCTGCCTCGGCAATACCGAGTCGCACGGCCTGTACCCTTTGCTTCAATTTTTCCATTTGATTCTTATCCATACATTTTGCCTATATAAAGATCTCTGCCGGCAGTAATGATCAGGTCATTCCGCTTCAGATATTCTGCCTTACCCGCACCTGCTATGGCGTCCTGCTCAAAGGTCTGCACGATATAATATCCCGCGCCTTGGCTGACCACGGTGACGCGTCTGAACTCCACACAGCTGTCCTCCAAGATGTATACGCCCTTTTCGGAATTATACTCCCGCACAGCCTCGATCGGCACGCGGTAGCCTGTGATCTGCTCCACCACGCTCTGCACGCGCTGCGTGCGCAAAAACGAAAATCCGCTTGGCGTTTGCTCACAGGAAAAGACCAGCACACCGTCGCGCTTATCCATGCTCTCGATCTTTCTCTCCAACGTCAGCGGCAGCTCAATGCCGTCGTTGTCGATAAAGGAGAAGGTATACGTGCTGCCCACCTCAAAGCGGTCCGCATTGTCGTCATTCATGGGAATGGCCGCATACCAGGTGTGACTGTTGATCATTTTACCCACCGTACCTGCAGTCGATACAGGCGCAGCCTCGGTCATGGCGTAAAAATCCTGTGCGGTCATGTCCATGACACGCCCGTAATCAAACACGCCCTCGTATCCATCGCACTTATGCACGAAATTGGTGCCGTGCGTGCTTATCCACTTGGTTTGCGTACCGCCCCACGCGTCAAGCAACGCCTGACGTTCAGCTTGCAGCGAGGAGATCATTTGTCCCGAGCTGTGCTGCCCGGTCAGCATGCCGTAGGTACTCATATAGGAAAGCAGGCTTTGGCTTTCGGGCAACGCGTTTGCATACGCACCTGCAGCCAGATCGGCCAATACGCGATAATAGCTTTGGGTGACCGATTCCCCGTTTTGCTTGAGCGAGGTGATCAGCGAGCCTGCAGCCTTGCTGTCCTCCAGCAGTACGATCTGCTCCGTAATGGCATCCAACCGCTGCTGCAGCTGTGCGACCTGCTCCGACGAGGCATCCGCCTTGGGATAGCTGACGGCATACACCGCACCGCTGGGAATTCTTGCACCGTCACGGTACATGTAATGTACAGGGGCATCGGACGTGCCATTTATGACCTGCTCGTCACGGAACACGTACACCTCGGCGCTCAGCACGGTATAATCGGTGATCTCCTGTGTGGGAAGTGTGGAAAGCGAGGTGCTGAATTGCCCCAGGCTATAATGAATGATATACACCAGCATTCCGATCGCAACCAGCACGACCGAGCAGCGCAGCGCAATATTTCTTGCCTTGGCTCTGTCCATCACGTTCCCCCCCTTTCCGCAGTCTGCTATCTTATTATTATAGCAGAAAACCTTTGTCTTTGCACGCGTTTTCGCAAATATTTACAATATCTTTAAATGTGCGCTGCCCCTGTGGCGGATCGGCATCGATCCAGGTCACGTACGGCTTTGCGTAAAACCACGTCATTTGTCTTTTTGCGTAGCGCCGTGTCGCGGTTTTCAGCTCTTCTGCCGCTGTCTCAAGGCTGCAATGCCCCTTGACGTAAGGCAAAATTTCCTTGTAGCCGATCGCGCCCGCAGCCGTGGCGTTGACCTCGAAAACCCCGGCCTTCCAAAGGCGCTCGGTCTCCTCGACCAATCCTTCGGCCAGCATCTGATCCACGCGGCGGTTGATGCGGTCATACAGTACCTCGCGGTTATTGTAGCGGATGCCGAACACCAGCGCGTCGATCTGCGGCTCGGACGATTGCGAGAGCCTGTCCAGCGCAGTCTTGGTCTTGCCGCTGACCAGATAGATCTCCATCGCGCGAATGACTCTTTTGACGTTGTTGGGATGCGTAGCAGCCGCGCTTTCGGGATCGACCGCGGCAAGACGCGCGTGCAGTGCGTCCGCGCCCTCTCTTTGGGCAAATTCCTCCAGCTCGGCACGCACCGTGGGATCTGCATAATTCTCACCGTATCCCCCGCGCAGCAGTCCGTCCAGATAAAGCCCCGTGCCGCCGCACAAAACGGGCAACGCGCCGCGTGCGGATACGTCACAAATGACCTTTGCGGCAGCTTCGACGTACGCACCGCTTGAATAATTCTCGCACGGATCGACCACATCGATCATGTGATGCACTACCTCTGCCTGCTCGGACAGCGTGGGCTTGGCCGTGCCGATATCCATGCCGCGGTAGATCTGCATGGAATCCATACTGACAAGCTCTCCACCGTGGCGACGGCACAATTCCATCGCCAGCGCGCTCTTGCCGCTTGCCGTGCTGCCCACGACCGCAATGACGCGCGGAATATTTCTTGTATTGCTCACAGCTCTACGACCTGCGTGCCGTCCATGATGACGTAGTTTTCACTCACGCCGATCTCGTCCATCCAGCCGCGTACCTCGATCGTTTTGAACACGTGGGTATTAAAGCCCTTGCCCGCATCGTTTTCCCACAGCCACTTGGGAGCGCACCAGAATGCGCCCTTGGGCGCGACCTCCTCGTAAAACTCGCGCGTGCATCCGTTCTGACCGTGATGCGCCATCTGTACGTAATCGGCCTTGAGCTTACCCGTGCCGCCGTACATGCGCAGCACCTTGTTGCCGGCTTCCACGCCTGCGTCGCCCGTGAACAGCACGGTCTTGCCTCCCAGCGTGACGCGGAAGATCAAGGACGCGTTATTGGCCACGTTATGATTGAATTCGCTGTCGGGCGAATAGTAGAATTCAAAGTGCGCCGCGCCCACGTCCATTTCGTCACCGCCCGACACGATGCAGCACTTATGCGCGATCAGAGGCAGAATACGATACAGCTCGGCAGCGGAATTGTCCAGATCCTCGCGCGCGATAAACTGCGCCGAAGGGAAATTATAGTAGATCTTTTCCACGTTCAAGGCATCGGGATTGCCCTCCATCAGCTCAATAAAGCCGCGGATGTGGTCGTTGTGCGGATGCGTCAGGATCCACGCGTGTACCGTGGGCTTTTCCAGCCCTGTCAGCTCCTGCAGGTATTCTACCAGATAAGGCATATCCTGCGGCCAGCCGCCGTCAATGACGATGACCTTGTCATCCTGTGTGGTGATGACAAAGCTCATCATCTGAATGTCTGTGATCGATTTAAGCATGCTTACTGTGTTTTTCATGATAACCTCCATGGTCAGTTAAAATAAATCACTGTGCGTTCCGGTGCGGGACAAAAACAAAATGAGATCTGTATCATCCACGCGATAAATCAACAACCAATCCGGCAAAACGTGACACTCTCTGAAGCCTACATAGTTACCGGTTAATGCGTGGTCCCGATGTCTTTCCTCCAACGGAATATCATTCGCCAACTTTTCCACAACCGTATCAAGTAAATTCAAATCATATCCGCGTTTGACAATCAGCTTCAAATCCCTTTTGAACCGACTGGACAAAACGATCTCACGCATCCTTTGATACCTCGTCCATTATTTCCTCGAAGCTTGCATAACGCTTGTATTTTTCGGGATGTGCTTTCATTTCATAATACTCATCCATTGCCGCAATCGTTTCATCATTTGGCACGTCGCGCGTAATAGTAAACGGAATCGCATTTTCGCGAATTGCCTGACGAAGAAAAATATTGATCGCAGTAGAGAGATCCATGCCAAAATCGGCAAACAGCTCCTGCGCCTGCGCCTTGATTTCCGCATCAATGCTGATATTGGTCGATACTTTAGCCATAATATTACTCCTTTCATATTTGCTTGTTTTCAATAACAGTATAGCATATTATGCGCAGTTTGTCAACATGTTATGCACACGAATTCGCATAAAGTGCATATAAAACCCCCGAGGGAAAATCCCTCGGGGAAAATCATGTGCGATTTTATTTTGTCAGATCATTTGCCAAGAAATACGGTGTTCCAGATCTCTTCAAAATCGGGCAGAAGTGCGGGAGAACCTGCAACAGTCGGAGCACCTGCAGCAGCTGTCGTGGTTTCTTTTACGAATTGCAGAAATTCCCGACGAAGCTTTTGTCTCTCTTCACTTTCGGGCTCTGCCAGCTTTGCATCCTCTTTCTCTTTTCTCAGATCATTGTACATTTTGTGATAGAAATGCAGCATCTGATTCAACGTTTCTTCACGTGCGGAAAAGACCTTGCAAATCTCAGAAACCTGATCATCGGTCATTGCGTCTGCTTCGCCGCGAGCATCGCTGAGTGCATCGCCGAGACGATGAAGGGATGTGGATGAGTTGTCAATCAACTGCGATTGCAGTAAAACAATCTGATCAAAAATCTCTTTTTCCGTCAAAACAGTATTGCTATTTGTTTTATTTGTATTCTCTGACATATTTTTATCCTCCAAATTTTCATTCGGCGGACACGCAAGGCATATTTTATTTTCTGCTACGAAGCGTGCCCTGCCGTTTTTGACAAGACCTTTGGCCCTTTTGGGGT
>JAZUSJ010000174.1:0-2928 GCA_045606685.1 Eubacteriales bacterium | reverse complement strand
TTTTGACAAGACCTTTGGCCCTTTTGGGGTAGGTCGCTTCATAAACTTTTCCTTGCTCATCAACTACAATCACGTTTTTTTCGATGGGTGTCGCCCCCTTTGTATTCGATTTTGCATATGTTGTGATCTCCGTTTTTTCTGATGGGTGCCGTCCCCGTATCACACATTTTATTGTAGCATAGATAGACGGAGTTGTCAAGAAAAATTTGGGGATATCATCATAATTCGTAGGGGAGGATGAATTTGCTTGCAAATACTCCTCCCCTACGAATTCTATCGGCATCACATCCGCAATGCTTAATGACGCAGGATATGCTGATTAGGAGAAATCGTTCAAGACAAGGCGCACCGGAGCCGCCCTCCCGAAGGCGTAGTTCCCTACGTCGAGGGAGTAGGCGAGGAGCAACGCAGTATTGGACGATTTATACGATCAGCATCGCGTCGCCAAACGAGAAGAAGCGATACTCTTCCTTGACTGCCGTTTCGTACGCCTCCATGACCTTATCCTTGTCATAAAAGGCCGAGACCAGCATGATCAGCGTGCTTTCGGGCAGGTGGAAATTGGTGATCAGCGCATCCATGGCCTTGAATTTGTAGCCGGGATAAATGAAAATACCGGTATCTCCCGAGATAGCAGGGATGGTGCCGTCCTCAAGCGCGACGCTCTCCAGTGTTCTGCAAGACGTGGTACCCACGCAGATGACTCTGCCGCCCTTGGCGCGACGCTCGTTGATGATGTCTGCGCTCTCTTGGCTGACCGAAATAAACTCGGTGTGCATGACGTGCTCGTCCAGCCTCTCTGCCTTGACGGGGCGGAACGTACCAAGCCCCACGTGCAGCATGACGGGTGCGATGGCCACGCCCTTATCGCGGATCTTCTGCAGCAGCTCGGGCGTGAAATGCAAGCCCGCTGTGGGTGCGGCCGCCGAGCCTTCCTCGCGCGCGTAGACAGTCTGATATCTGCTCTGATCCTTGGGCTTTTCGGTAATATACGGGGGCAGGGGCAGAATACCCACCTTGTGCAGCACGTCGTAAATGTTGGCGTGCGCCTCGCGGTCGTAGTCAAACGCGATCAGCCTGTTGCCCTCCTCGGTGATCTCGACCACCTTACCGCGCAGCATACCCTCGCCAAAGACCAATTCCATGCCGATCTTGGCGCGTTTGCCCGGCTTGACCAGGCATTCCCATGTATCCAATTCTCTCTGACGCAGCAAAAGCAGCTCGATGTTTGCCTCGTCCCTGCCTGCCACGTGGCCGTACAATCTTGCGGGGATGACCTTGGAATCATTGATGACCAGCACATCCTCGGGGCGCAGATAGTCAATGATATCGTAAAAATGCTTATGCTCGATCGTCCCCTTTTCGCGATTCAGCACCATCAGTCGCGAGCCGTCGCGCACCTCGGCGGGGTGCTGGGCGATCAGTCGCTCGGGCAGGTCGTAATAAAAATCCGCTGTCTTGAGGTCTGTCGGGGCTTTTTTATTGATAATAATGCTCATAATTATTCTCCATGCCGCCTCTGGCGGCTCAAAAAGTAATGCAAACTTCACCGTGGAGCTTTGCTCCAAAAATGGGTTGGGACCCATTTTTAGGTGAAGTTTAAAGCGCGAGTGAGTACATATAAAAAATATAACGTAAACCTTCGCGCTATATAATCCTTCCGAAATTTCTGTCATATACTGTCATATAGGTACAAAGTCCCCATATCTATACAGGATATATTATACTATAAACTCTTCCCTTTTTCAACTCTTTTTTTGAAAATTCACAAGCACGGAGGCTTGCGCATGAATACTTCTGACTCTTTTCTCTTTCGCGGCAGCGCAACTGCCCTGATCACGCCATTCTCGGATGGCAAAATAGACTTTGACAGCTTTGCAAATCTGATAGAGACCAACATCCGCGGCGGTGCGGACGCGCTGGTGGTGGCAGGCACGACGGGCGAGGCCTCCACGCTTTCCCCCGAGGAGCAGGCCGCGCTTTGCGAATGCGCCGTGCAGGTGACAAGCGGGCGCGTACCCGTCATTGGCGGTGCAGGATCGAGCGACACCGCGCACGCTTGCCACTTGGCCCGCATGATCAGCCGCACCGGCTGCGATGGCCTGCTTTGCGTCACACCATATTACAACAAGGCCACACCGCGCGGCATGGAATTGCATTTCGGAGCGATTGCCGAGGCCTCGGAAAAGCCCATCATTCTGTACAACGTCCCCGCACGCACAGGCTGCTCCCTGTCCCCCGAGGTATGCCGTGCGCTTAGTACGCACCCCAATATCCGAGGGATCAAGGAGGCATCGGGTGACGTAGGACACGCTGCGCGCATCATGGCAGCGTGCGGTGACGATCTGCCGCTTTATTCCGGCTGCGACAACCTCACGCTCCCATTGCTCTCGCTAGGTGCCGTGGGTGTGATCTCGGTGGTGGGCAATGTCATTCCCTCGGTCATGCACACACTTTGCCACGCATACTTTTCAGGCGACGCCGTGGCAGCTGCACGCGCTCAGCTTGGTGCGCTTGCGCTGATGGAGGCTTCCATGGCACAGGTCAATCCCGTTCCCATCAAGACCATGTGCGCTATGATGGGGCTTTGCCGCGAGGAATTCCGCCTGCCGCTTTGCCCCATGCTTCCTGCGCAAAAGCGTGAGCTTTCCGATCTGTTGCGCAATTATGGCTTAGCGGATTGATCAAATAAGAAAAACAGCCACATGGGGCTGCGGAAATAGCGGAGATAAATGAAATAAGCCATCACATACGTGGTGGCTTTTTCACGTTCTGCTCTTGGTGAAGGAGCGTCCGTATGGGAACCCCTACCACCGCAACCGCGTCACTTGTTTCCCTCGTGCCTCGGTCAACTGCGCTCCGCTGCGGTCCCCCTCCCCCGCGGGGAGGCTTTGTGTCGGGCAACCTCGCCATCATTCGCACAAAACG
>JAZUSJ010000173.1:0-14955 GCA_045606685.1 Eubacteriales bacterium | reverse complement strand
TTGGATCGGCTCGTGCGCGGTGCGCACTCCCTCACCAAAACTTCGACTACGCAAAAATCCCAATCAAGATCCTTCGCGGCACTCGAGGATGACGAATTGGGATTTTTGCTTCGCTCAGGATGACACCCTCGGGGAAGGTTCGGATACAATGTCTGAATCCTGTTGTATGTTGCTTTGACTGCAGAAAAGTATTGACAATTTTTTTTTTTGAGTTATAATGTTTTTGTGCAATTTTTCATTGAGATTACGGAGGTATTTATGGACAAATCGCTACTCAAACGAATTGGAAAATCTGTTCTTCGATCGCTTCTTTTGTTTTTTGTTTTTGCATTTGTGACCATTGTTTCCCGCTCTGTGTTTGACGGTGAGTTGGAGAATATGGACATGCTGGATGGGGTAGCGTTCCCGATGTGGTTGCTTGGGCTTTGGCATGTTTTCTATATGCTTTTAATCTTTGAATCCACAATTTTTGCGCTTCACAGGCATGCTGCCGAGGAAAAGGCGGCATACTTGGAAAAACGCATTGGCGTCGGGCTGCGCGCAGAGCTGAGGGCGTTGTTTTGTTCATTTGAATTTTACGTGGATTGCGCTGTGACCGTCATTTTGTCCTTGGTCATGCCGCTTGGTCTGTATGATTGTATCGGTCAGGCATTCATGGGCGCGGATTTCGGCAAATTCCCCGTGACGCTGATCGCACTTGTGCTGCTGCTTGCGCTGCTTTTGGTGGCGCGACTGTCACTTGGCCGCTTGTGGATCTCGGACAGCATCTCAACAGTCAGAGAAGGTAAGAAAAAGAAGAAAGAGCGCAGCGCACTGTTCCTGACCATCAAGGGAATTGCCTACGTGGTGATAATGTACATCGTCTCTTCGTATATGATCACGTGGTTTGTCCCGTTTCTTGTGACCTTTGCCAATCTTGCCGGCGGAGTGATCGTGGTTTTGTATGTGTTGATTGCAATATTGCTTGCAATTGCGGTGCTGCTTACCGTGTTTTATATCAGAGCCATTCTCAAGCGCCGTCAGTTTATAGCAGCCATGAAAAAGATCTGCCAAGAGCGTGGAGCAGTTTTGTCTGATATAGAAAAACCGTATTTGTCTGTATTTTTCCAGCAAAAGGGAACGAGCTTTACGTTAAAGCAAGACGGAAAGGAATACCAATGTAAGCTGATTGCGGGCGTATTCCGAAGCTCACCCATCGTGTTTACAGACACGGGTGAGGGCATTCGACAGGATGTGCTGCGCATAGTCAGGGTGAATTTGCTGCACGTGAATACGCGCATTGATTACCGCATGGAAGGCGATGGAAAGAAGATTCTGATCGTGCTGCCTGTGCCGGATAAGATTTACGTATCGACCGAAGGCTCAATGCCTCGCCCTGCGGATACGGGAGAGGTGCTTGGAGAGTACACCCTCTATACCGCGACGGGATTCCTGGGAGTGTTGGATCGCGGAATTTTGGGTTAAGTGTAATTTGATATAAAAGTATAACCTAAGGATAGCCGAACGGGAGTCGAACCGAATTGCCCGACGACGATGCATTTTCGCATCTTTCGGCACGCTTTCGCTCGCAAAATCTATGCAGAACGTAAATGAATAAGAATGCAGGGGACGGCGCCCACGACGTCCCGCGCAGGCGCAAAGTAGCTTGTCTGATACAATGAGTTACTCTGTACCCGGGCGGGACGTCGAGGCGCCGTCCCCTGCGATTATTGTTTGATTACGCGAGAAAACCGCTTTCGTTATGGTTTCTTTTGCCAACGTAGGGACGATCATCGGTCGTCCGAATTGTTTACTTGACTGCTTTGGCGATCATTTCGTTGATCCTTTCGCGCATGGAAAGGATGGTCTTTGCGTCGGTGGCGCATCTGCTGAATTTGATCTCGCCCAGAATCTCTTCAAGCGCGGCAACCACGGCGTCCTTGCCGTAATACTCTTCAGCCAGCTTCATGGCGCGCACGTCCTGCAGCGCCTCGTAGAAGGAGAGGATGCGGATCGATTCCATTGCCTCACCGTTCTGCGCGGGGTAGACCGAATACGTGTCGCCTGCGGGTACCCAGTATTCACCGCATGCGTCAAGGAAGGGATTGATCGGATCGACCGAGCCGCAGGTATTGTAGAAGTTGTAGCCCCACTGCAAAAAGCCTGCGATGTCGTATTTGTAGAACTGATAGCCGATCGAGCGCGTGCGCCACAGGGGCATTGCCATCATACGGTTGGAAACGCCCGAAAGCTGGCCGCAGCAATAGTACGTCCAAAGACCGGGAACGCCTGCCTCGATAAAGGGCTCTACGTGATCGTTGGAGGGGATGGGCAGGGGAACGATGCCCTGCTTGAAAAATTCAAAGTTGGAAAGTGCGTCCATGATGGGATAGCCCTCAAGCAGGTCTGCCACAACCGCCTTGGCAGCCTTATAGGACTCCAATTGCTCGGTGTTCGGCTCGTCCGAAATGTGGAAATAGCAACGCTTGTCATCTCCGCGTGCCTTCATATGGTCAAGGAAGGATACCAGAAATGCACGCAAAAAGGTGCTGTATTCCTCTCCTGCGGCCTCGGTCTCCCAACCAAAGATCTTTTTGAATTCTCCGTCCACGGTCGCCATGACCTTGGGTGCGTGCGCTGCGCCCCATTGGGTGAACAGGTGCGCGATCTCAAAATACTTGATACCCACGCGGTCGCACATGTCGATCCAGCGGTCCAGCTTGCCGTAGCCGAAGGTATATTGGTCACCGTTCTTGCATACGTCGATCAGCTGCACCGTGGTGCGCTCTCCGCCAATGACCGTGTCAAGCGCAGGGGTGAAGATGGGAGTCAGCAGCAGATTGATGCCGTTTCTTTGCGCTGTGCGTGCAAAATTTTCCACGATTCTCCAATGCTCCTCGCTCCATGCGGGGACGTTGTAGTAGTTGGCAAGGCAATCGCAATGGAACCATTGCGTCACGCGCATCGTCTGCTCCGGCAGCGTGGCGTTGATCACCTTGACCTCAAAGCATTCCTTTGCCACCTCGTTGCCAAGACCGTCCACCAAGGTCACGGCCATGGGATACGTGCCTGCAGCGGCCGTGCCGTCAAGGTCAAACTCGATCCATGCACTCTGCGTCTGATCCTTCATGATCGAGACAGCTCCGCTATAGTGCAGGGGCTGCAGAAGGTCGGGATACAGTCCCGGCTCTGTGCGCAGGTAGTTGCTTGTATCGGCGCCCGGGAAAATGGCAATGTCAACGGGGATATTCTTGACGCTTCTCACACTTGCAAAGGGGGCGAGCGCACCGTCTACGCGCACGATGGCGCGGCCTGCGTGATCAGGCTCGCTCTTATAGAGCAGCTGCACCGAGAAGCGTTCGTTTTTGAGCACGGAAAGGGCTTTCAGCGGTGCAAAATCCTCCACCTGCTGATCGGGAAAGCATTTTTCAAGGCTGGAAATGAGAGCGGTTTTGATCATGTTGTCCTCCTGATTTTATTGTTTTCCGAGTTCGGTATTTCTCTTGTAAGAAGCCTTGACCGCGTCGATCACGGTCTGCTCCATATCGTTCTGCCACAGTACCTTGACGCCCTCTATGGTCGAGCCGCCCTTGGAGCAAACAGCCTCGCGCAGCGCGTCGGGCGTTCTGCCGTCGTTTTGCAGCATCAAAGCTGCGCCAAGCAGCATCTGGGATGCGTATTCCACAGCCTTTTCGTAGGGCAGGCCGCACTCCGCACCGCCCTTGGCAAGCGCGTTTGCAAACATGTAGGCAAAGGCGGGGCCACAGCCCGAAACCGAGGTGCCTGCATCAAACAGTGCCTCGTCCAAAAGATCCACTCGACCGGCATGCGCCATAGCACAAAGGAAGGTGTCCACCTGCTCGGATGTAGCCTGCTGATTATAGCAGTACAGGATCATGCCTTGCCCCATTGCTACGGGGGTGTTGGGCATGATGCGGATGACGGCTGCGCCCGGGAAAAGCTCTGCAAGGCGCTCCAGCGTCACGCCTGCGCACATGCTGACAAGACAATAGGGTGTTTCTCTGTCCTGCAGCGCGGGGGCAAGCTGCTCTGCCACCTCGGCAAGCATTTGCGGCTTGACACCAAGAAAGATCAGATCGCACACCGTGCAGACAGTGTCGTTATCTGCCAAGGTCGCGCCGGTATTTTTGCAAAGCATTTGTGCCTTGAAGGTGTCGGGATCGCTGACGTAGAGCGAGCATTCGGTCTTGGATGCGGCAAGACATAGCGCACCGCCCATGTTGCCCGCACCGATAAAGCCAATTCGTTTCATATCGTATACCTCATCTGATTTGACCGTTTCCGGTGATCACGTACTTGTAGGTTGTCAGCTCGCAAAGCCCCATCGGGCCGCGCGCGTGCAGCTTTTGGGTGGAAATGCCCATCTCGCAGCCAAAGCCGAATTCACCGCCATCGGTAAAGCGGGTGGATACGTTGACGTAGACCGACGAGGAATCCACACCGCGCACGAATGCATCGATGGCCGCGTCGTCTGTTGCGATGATGGCCTCGCTGTGTCCCGTGGAGTGTGCGCCGATGTGGGCGATGGCCTCGTCTGCGCTGTCCACGATGCCGACAGCTAAGATAAAGTCCAAAAACTCGGTATCAAAATCGTTTTCGCCTGCGGGGGTTGCGTCAATGATGGCGCATGCGCGCGCATCAGCCCGCAGCTCGACAGGGATCTTGCCCGCTGCGGCTCTTTGATCAACCAATCTGTCCTTGAGAAGCGGCAGGAACTCAGCCGCTATGTCCTTGTGTACAAGGCAGACCTCACATGCGTTGCAAACCGAGGGACGGCTGGTCTTGGCGTTGTCTAAGATGGCCAGCGCCTTGTCAAGATCGGCGCTCTTGTCTACGTAGATGTGGCAAATGCCCGTGCCTGTCTGAATGCAGGGGACTGTAGCGTTTTCAATGCAGGAGCGGATCAGTCCCGCACCGCCGCGCGGGATCAGCATATCCACGTAGCCGTTTGCCTTCATCAGGTCTGTCGCGCTCTGTCGCGAGGTGTCCTCCACCAGATTGACGAGATCGGGGCAAAGACCTGCCGCGGCAAGCCCCTTGCGCAGAGCAGAAACGATGGCCGCAGCAGACAGGGCCGCGTCGCGTCCGGGGCGCAGCACGCAAACGCTGCCTGCTTTGATGGCAAGCGCCGCTGCATCCGAGGTTACGTTGGGACGGCTTTCGTAAATGATGGCGATCACGCCCATGGCTGACGAGATCTTGCGTACCACCATGCCGTTGGGACGCGCAAAGCAAGCAAGCTCGCGCCCCAGGGGGGAGGGGAGCGATACCACGTCCAAAATGCCCTTTGCCATGCCTTGAACGCGTGCGGCATCCAGGCGCAGTCTGTCAAGCATCACGTCCGAAATGCGGCCGCGTGCTGCTTGCAGATCCTGCTCGTTGGCAGCAAGAATGGCGTCTGTGTCAGCAATCAGCGCCTGTGCCATGGCGGTCAGCGCTGCATCGATCTGTTCTACCGAATAGTTTCGGATCTCTTTCACCGCGCTTTTGGCGGTGACCAGAATTTCATGAGTTGTTTTCATATATTCAGGCTCCTTTTCTTGCGTGGAAGCGTGTGCCGATTGATTTGCCCTCCACAATGCTGTAAAGTGCCTCGGGATCGGCACCGTTTGCGATCACCATGTCGCAGCCCGCGTCGGTTGCGATCTGCGCGGCACGCAGCTTGGTGGCCATGCCGCCCGTGCCGAGCGAGGATCCCGCGCTGCCGCCCAGCGCCATGATCTGATCGTCCAGCGCATAAACGTCCGAGATCAGCTGTGCGTCTGCATTTTTGTGGGGATCGTCTGTGTAAAGACCGTCAATGTCGGAAAGCAGGATGAGAAGATCGGCCTTGACGCTTTGCGCCACAATGGCGGCAAGCGTGTCGTTGTCACCGATCTCGATCTCTTCGGTGGCAACCGTGTCGTTTTCGTTGATGATGGGCAGCACCGAAAGCGCAAGCAGGCGTCCCATGGTGTTCTCAAAGTTTTGGTGGCGATCTTGGTGGCGCAGGTCGTCTGCGGTCAAAAGGATCTGCGCGACTGTGTGGTTATATTCGGAAAAGAGCTTGTCGTACGTGTACATCAGCTCGCACTGTCCCACGGCAGCCGCGGCCTGCTTGCCTGCCACGTCACGCGGACGCGCGGAAAGCCCCAGCTTGCCCACGCCCATGCCGATCGCGCCCGAGGACACCAGAATGATTTCGTGTCCCGCGTTTTTGAGATCGGAGAGTATCTTGCAAAGCTGCTCGATGCGCTTGATATTGAGTCTGCCCGTGGCATGTGCCAGAGTTGACGTGCCGATTTTGACAACCGTTTTCATATTACGTACCCCTCCTTTGATGAAGGATTTTAGTTGATTAAAATCATGATATTTCATTATAACACACTCTGCCATGATGCGCAAGAGGAAGAAACAAAAAAAGTGACTGCGTCAATCATTTGATGCAGTCACTTTTTCATCAAAGCGTATCAGATCTTACTCCGCGTCCTTCCAGGAGGGGATCTGATCCTTGTAAATGTTGTAGAATTGGGTGTTGGTGACAAGGTAGACGTCCTCTGCCTCGCTCATCATCTTGACCAGCTGTTCAAAGATTTCGTAGCCTTTTCCGCTGTTCAGATCCAGCTCGTAGGCATGTCCCCAAACGTAGAAGAGCATATCCTCGGTGCATTCGGCATCGATAAATTGCTGTGCAAGCGTCAGGCACTGCGGCTCAATGACCGAGCAGGTGGGCATCCACTTCATGAAATACTCGGGCAGCTCAAAATTGTAGGTCGAGGTCACGCCGCGTGCAAAGCGGATGTCGGTATTGGCCAGCACCAGCTCAATGGTCTTGTCGGTGTATTCGGTGTCGCCGCCCGGCCAAGCCATGCCTATAGGGCGAACGCCCGTCAGCTTTTCAATGTTGTCTGCATCCTTGACGATCTCTTTTTTGATCTTGGCAGCGGATTTGTCGTAATTTTTGAGCGAAGGATGGTTGAGCGTGTGTACCAGCACCTCGTAGCCGTCGTAAATACCGCTTTCAAGCTCTTCCTTGGTAAAGCGCTGATGAGGGATGCTGGGATCACCGATCGCAGGACCTACCCAGGACCAGTTTGCGCCGTAAAGGCCTGTGTTGATGTTGAAGGAAATGCATTTGACGTCGTATTTCTTGAGGATCTCAATGACGCGCAGATCCTGCGTAATGCCGTCGTCAAAGCTGAGTGTAAAGAACTTCTTGGGTTTTCCGTCGTTTGGCACGATGGTTTCCTCCTCTGTTGCGATTTCTGTGGGTGCTTCGGGCTCGGTTGTGATCTGCTCGGTCGTTTGCTCTGTGGTCTGCTCGGTTGCGGGATCCGATTCGGGCAGAGTCGAGGTCTGCTCGGGAGCGGTGCCGCTATCGCAGGCAGAGAGCAGGGCGGTGGAACAAAGCAGCAGGGCAAGTGCGATTTTTGCTATGTGCTTCACGGTTGAATCCTCCATTCTTTTGATAGATCTATTATATCAAACTGTGCTTCGGTTGTCAATCGCTTTTGGTAAGATATGCATAAAGCTGTCGCATAGCCTCGCTGTAGCTGTCAAATCCAAGACCTGTGACGCGCACCACGCACACGGGGGTGACGTAGGAAATATGACGAAATGCCTCGCGGCTGTCCACGTCGGATAAGTGAACCTCGGCCGAGGGGATCTCCACGGCGGCAATCGCATCGGCTATGGCTACGCTTGTGTGCGTGTAGGCTGCGGGGTTGATCACGATACCGTCATACTTGTTAATCGCGTCCTGGATGGTGTCTACGATCACGCCCTCGTGATTGGTCTGCATGATGTCGGCTTCAATACCAAGCGCGCCTGCGGTTGCCTTGATATGCTCGCAAAGCGCGGCATAGGACTTGTTGCCGTAAATGGCAGGCTCGCGACGGCCAAGCAGATTGAGATTGGGGCCGTTGATGACTAAAAATTTCATAAAATTACCTCCAAAATGCGTGCGGCAACCTTTTCGTGTGTGCCGTTGTTGGGGATCTCGACATCTGCAAACGCGCGGTAGAGCGGCTCGCGGATGCGGTACATGTCGGCAAGCTTGTTTGCCTGTGAGAGCGGTCTGCCGTCGCAGGGGAGATCTTGCAGCGGACGCTGCAGCCATACGACCGTGGCGTTTTGACGTAGCGGGTACAGATTTTCTTCGCGCGTGACCACACCGCCGCCCGTGGCGATGATCTGTCCGTGAGCGGCACCAACCTCGCAGATGACTTGATGCTCGATGGCGCGGAACGCATTCTCGCCATCGTCGGCAAAAATCTCGGGGATGGATTTGCCCGCCTTTTGCACGATCAGCGCGTCGGTATCCACAAATTTCTTGCCCGTCAAGGCGGCAAGACTTGCGCCGATGGTAGATTTGCCGCAGCCCGGCATGCCGATCAGTACGATATTGGCGCTCTCGGCGGCAAAGGTGCGCACGATGCGCTCAATTTGCGCGGTATCCACGGGTGCGCCCGTAAAGCGCTCGTGTCCTGCAGCCGCTTGCGCGACCAGCATGGAAAGGCCGTTGGTGCGCGGCAGCCCAAGCTGCTCGGCCTGTGCTAAGAACGCGGTGCGCGCGGGATTGTAGATCATATCGGCCACACCGCAAAGGTGGGGAAATTGGGTAAGGTCAACGGGTGAGGTACCCGACTTGGGGTACATGCCCACGGGCGTGCAGTTGATGATGACCTCTGCATCCCCGTGCAGGTCGTAGACGTTTTGATAATTGACCTCTCCCGTGCGCGAAACGATGACGACCTCGGCAGCGTCCGCATCGCGTGCGACTGCAACTGCGGTCTTGGACGCACCGCCCGAGCCAAGGATGAGTATGCGCTTGCCGCAAAGTGCAATGCCTGCGGACGAAAGCGCATAGGAAAAGCCGAAATAGTCGGTGTTGTCGCCAAGCAAGGTGCCGTCCGTGCGATGCGTGACGGTGTTGACCGCGCCCAGCTTCTCGGCAGCGGGCGTCAGCGCGTCAAGGAAAGGGATCACGACTTGCTTATATGGAATTGTCACGTTCATACCCACATAATCGCCGTGTTTGACAAACTCTCCCACCTTGTCGGGAGCAAGCTCCTTCAAGGTGTAGTCGGGATTGCCCAGCATGGCGTGGATCTGGGGCGAAAAGCTGTGCGAGAGATGCTCGCCGATTAAGTAAAATTTGCTCATATTAAAACTCCATGAGTGCGGGGATTGCCTCGTAAGGGAAGGATGCGCGTTGTTCGGATGTCAACAAGTGCTCGGCCTGCAGCAGCGCGTAAGCAAAATTGACTTCAATATCGTTTGCGGTGCGGTCAAAGGCAAATTCACCGCATTGTGCATAGTCGAGATCGCTGTTGCGCTTGCCGACAAAGCGTTGGCGGTTGTATAGAATTTTCGCGATATTCAAGCGCGTGCTGCCCTCGTTTCTGCTGACTGTGGCAACATATGCAGGCGCACCGTCGGCATACAGGCAGCATTTGCGGTGTCCGCCTTCTTCAAAGTATTCAAGAAACGTGTAGCAAAGGTCGCAGAGCGAGGCGGGAGATACCTTGATCTTATCTTCCCCGACGGGTGCATCCGCATCGTCGTCTTCAAAAGAGGGATTGCCAAAGCACAGGTAAAGATCCCCGTCGATCGCCTCAATGGTCATCTCGGGCGAGGGAATGCTGTATTTGCGGCGCAGGGCGTCGCAAGCCTCGACGTAGGCGGAATCGGAAAGCTCGTAGGGCGTGAACTCGCCTTCGATCTTCTCGGAGCAAAGCAAGGCGCACAGGCGTGTATTGAATTTGGACTTGCTCTCCAAAAACTTCTTATTGTTCTTGAAAAATGCCGCACCCTTTTCGGTCAGCGCGTATCCTTCGATATATCCGCCTGCACAAAGCTTGCCGAGCGAAAAGGCAAGCGCGTCCTTGGAGAGCGGATAGGGTAGGGAGGCGCAAGCGGCCTCCAAAAGCGAATCAAGCGCGGTCTTTTTGTCGCGAATGGCGGCAAGCACTTGGTAATCAATGACTGTATATTTCATAAATTCCTCTTATTCGTCAAGCAGAAGATCGACCATGGCAAGCGCAGCAGCAGCCTCCACCACGGGGACGGCACGCGGAACGATGCATGGATCGTGTCTGCCCTTGATCTGCAGCTTGGTGTTGGTCATCCCGGATAGGCTGATGGAATCCTGTTCCTTGGCAATCGACGGCGTGGGCTTGATGGCCACCGCGAACAGAATGGGCATGCCGTATGTCATGCCGCCCAAAATACCGCCCGCGAAGTTGGTGGCGGTAAAGATGTCGGAGCCGTCTGTCAGAATGGCGTCGTTGTTTTCCGAGCCACGCATTTCGGCAACCTCAAAGCCTGCGCCGAACGAAATGCCCTTGACTGCGGGAATGCCCCACACCGCCTCGGAAATGGCACCTTCCACCGAGCGGAACATGTGCTCGCCAAGGCCTGCGGGAACGCCCGAAATTCTGCATTCGATCGTGCCGCCCACCGAGTCGCCCTCGGCACGCGCCCGGGCTATGACAGCCTTCATCTTTTCACCCGAGGTGTAGTCCAGCGTGGGGAAATCGCGCTCCGCGAGATGATCGAAATCTGCAAAGCCATTATCCAGGGGGTGCAGATATGCGTCGTATACACCGCCGATACACAGCGCGTGCGCACCGATGCGGATGCCCTTGGTGGCAAGGTATTGCAGGCAAATGCCGCCCGCCACGCACATAAGTGCGGTCAGACGTCCCGAAAAGTGTCCGCCGCCGCGCAGATCCACCGCGTCACCGTACTTCAGTCGCGCGGCAAGATCGGCATGCCCGGGACGCGGAATATCAAAATCATAGTCCGAGGAGCGCGTGTTGGTATTGTAAATGACTGCCTCGATGGGCGAGCCGTCTGTATAAAGCAAGCCGTCCTCGCCCTTGACCATGCCGCTTGTAAAGTGCGGCTGATCGGCCTCCTTGCGTGGGGTGGACCAGGCATTCTGCCCGGGCGCGCGACGCGCAAGGAAAGCTTGCAGCGCAGATGTGTCCACGGCAATGCCTGCGGGAAGCCCCGAGAGCGTCATGGAGATCTCGGGATCGTGTGAGCCGCCGCGAATGTCCAGCTTGATATTTCTTCCGTATGGATGGGGCATAAAAAGCTCCTTTCAGAGAGTTTTGCAGAGCAGGTCAAGCTGCTCCCAAAAGGTAGGGTAGGATTTGGCCACGGCCTGTGCGCCCTCGATGGTAACGGGGGCACTACAGCCAAGCGAGGCAACCGCAGCGGTCATGGCAATGCGGTGGTCACCGTATGCGTCCACGCTGCCGCCCGAAAGCGTGGGTTTCCCTGTGATGATAAGGCCGCCGTCGGTCTGTCGCACGTCCGCACCCAGCGCGGTCAGCACCGCGGTGGTGGTGGCAAGTCGGTCAGATTCCTTGATGCGAAGTCTGCCTGCGCCCGTAATGCGTGTCGTGCCGTCTGCCAAAGCAGCGGTTGCTGCGATCACGGGAACGAGGTCGGGAATGTTTGATGCGTCAAGATCAATGCCGTGCAGAGGCGCGGGCGTGACCGTAATGGTGTTATCGCGCACCTTGATCTGTGCGCCCATGTCCGAGAGTACGGACATGATCGCCTTGTCGCCCTGACCGGACGCCGTGTCAAGCCCCGTGAGCGTCAGCGCGTGCTTGCCCACCGCCCCCATGCAAAGCCAGGGGGCTGCGCCCGACCAGTCACCGCCCACGGCAAGCGTGCCTGGCGAGGTGAATTTGCTGTGTGCAGGGATGGTCAGCACACCGTCCTGCTCTGCGACGCGGATGCCAAAGGCGGCAAGCGCGGATAGCGTCATGTCAAGATAAGGGCGCGATTCGACCTTGCCGATCAGACGGACGGTGCAGGGCGTTTCAAGATCAAGCAGCGGCAGCGCGAAAAGCAGACCGCTGATAAATTGCGAGGAAACGTTCGCGGCAATCGGGAAATCATTGCCGCAAAGCTTGCCCGAGATCTCCAAAGGATCAGCGCCTTGGGCAGAGATGGTCGCACCGCGCTGTGCGAGCAGCTCTCGAAGCGGTGAGAGCGGACGCTCGGGCAGTCTGCCGTGCAATTTCATATGCGCGTGTGTGCCGAGCGCACAGATCACGGGCAAGAGAAAGCGCAAGGTGGAGCCGGATTCGCCGCAGTCCATGGCGGCGGTGGCGGGGTGTTTTTTTATGGGAGTCACCGAAAAGCCTTGCGCGGTAGGGGCAACTGAGGCACCCAATGCGCAAAGGCAGGAAACGGTGGCGTCAATGTCGTCATTGGTCGCAGCGCACACAATTTGGGTGGGGGCGTCTGCAAGTGCGGCACAGATCAGGTATCTGTGCGCCTCAGATTTGGAGGGGAAGGAGGACAGCGTGCCGCGCGGTGCGGGCGAATGCAGCGTTATTTGCATGGCCGTGCCCTCAATCAAGCCCCTTGGCAAGCCATGCCAAAAGGTCGTCTGTGGAGATCTTACAAAGGCGGCTGTCCCCGATGCCGTAAGGCACTACCAGCGTGATGCTGCCGCCCGTGCGCTTCTTGTCGGAAAGCGCAGCGGCTGTCAGCTCCGCGGCATCAAAGGGGCAGGACGTTGGCAGTCCCAGCTGCTTGGTCAGCCTGATCAGCGCGTCAAGGTCGCCGCCCGGGCAAAGACCTTGTGCCACGGCTGCACGCATGATAGCCACCGTGCCGATGGCAACGGCCGAGCCGTGAGAAATCTCGAAATCCGAGCATTTTTCGATCGCGTGCGCCACCGTATGCCCAAGATTGAGCAGCTGGCGCATCCCCGTGTCAAATTCATCCTGCTCGACTACATCGCGCTTATTTTGCACACAGCGCGCAATGATCTGCTCGGAGGCGGGCGAGATGCCGTTTTCCAACCAAGAAAACAGCTCGCGGTCGTTGATCACACCGTATTTGATCACCTCGGCACAGCCGTCCGCCAAAATTTCGGGGGGCAGTGTTCCGAGCGTTTCGGGATCGCAGATCACAAGGCGCGGCTGATAGAATGCGCCTGCCAGATTTTTGCCCGCGCGCAGATTGACGGCCGTTTTGCCGCCCACAGAGGAATCTACGCAGGCAAGCAGCGTGGTGGGGATCTGCACAAAGGGGATGCCGCGCAGATAGACCGAGGCCGCAAAGCCGCAAAGGTCACCAATCACACCGCCGCCAAGGGCAAACAAGGCATCGGTGCGCGTATATTTCTGCTCTGCCAGATATTCAAGCAGCTCGCAAAGCGTGGGGATGGATTTGGAGCCCTCACCGTGCGGCACCACGTAGATCTCGGGCGCAAAGCCTGCGTCCGAAAGAGAGGCGTGCAGCGCGTTTGCGTAGATGGGGGCTACGTTGTCGTCGGTCAGGATCAGGGCGCGGCAGGGCTTGATCACCTGTGCGCAAAGCTCGCCTGCCTTATCCAAAAGGCCGCAGCCGATATGCACGTCGTATTGGTGAGAGGCGTGTACTGTAATGGTGGTCATTTGCTTGTTTTCCTTCCGTCGATCTGTTCTTTGGCGCGTCTGCCGTCTGCCAGCAGCTCGCGCAAGGTATCCTTGTCAGCGGCCGCAATGGCGTCGCGGTATTCGGATAGCGAAGCGATCAGACTGTCAATTTCGTAAAGGAGCGGATCGCTGTTTTGCAAAAAAAGCTCGCTCCACATATATTCGTTCAGCCAGGCCACGCGCGTCATGTCCTTGTAGCTGCCTGCGGAAAAGCCCTTGTGCGAGCGTGCGGTAGGACTTTTGACGTAGGCGTTGGAAACCACGTGCGCCAGCTGTGAGGTAAAGGCGATCATGCGGTCGTGCTCTTCTGCGGTGCTGACCGTGATCGAGCCAAAGCCCATAGGCAAAAGCAGGGTTTTGATGCGGTCAAGCAGCACGATGTTCTCGTAGGTCGGAGGGACGATGACCATGGGTGCGCCCGCAAACAGGTTGGCGCGTGTGTATTTGATGCCCGAGTTGTGCGTACCTGCCATGGGGTGGCCGCCCACAAAGCAAAATCCGTATTGCTCTGCCAGCGCAAAGCCTGCGAGGCATACCTCCTTTTTGACACCGCAAAGGTCCATCAGCACGCAAGAGGGAGAAAGCAGCGGTGCGATTTCTTTCATATAGGCAATGGCTGCATCCGGATAGAGCGCAACCAGCACAAGGTCGCACTCGGGCAGCGTGGTATCGTCCAGCGTGCCGTCTATCATACCGCAAAGCAGCGCATAGCTTTGCGAGGTGGTGTCCTTGTCATATCCCAAAACGCGTGTTTCGGGAGCGTTTTGCTTATAGGCCTTGGCGGCAGAGCCGCCGATCAATCCAAGGCCGCAGATTCCAACGGTCATAGTAAAAAGACTCCTCTTGTCAATGTTCAATATCCGAAATGGCGCCTAAGATCAGGCGCACGCGGCGCATGGTCTTGTCAAATTGCTCGGGCGTGAGCGATTGCGCACCGTCGCACATGGCGTGCGTGGGATCGTTATGTACCTCGATCATCAGTCCGTCAGCGCCCGCGGCGGCAGCGGCCAGCGCCATGGGCTCCACCAGCTTGGCAGATCCCGTTGCGTGGCTGGGATCCACGATCACGGGCAGGTGCGTCAGCTCGTGCAGAACGGGAACAGCCGAAAGATCCAGCGTGTTACGGGTGTAGGTCTCGTAGGTCCGGATGCCACGCTCACACAGAATGACGTTTTCGTTGCCACCTGCCATGATGTACTCGGCAGACATCAGAAATTCCTTGAGAGTGGCGGCAAGACCGCGCTTGAGCAGCACCGTCTTTTGCGTTTTGCCAAGCTCCTTGAGCAGCTCGAAATTCTGCATATTGCGCGCGCCTACCTGGATCACGTCCACCTCTTCGAAAAGGGGGAGGTGATTGGCGTTCATGATCTCGGAAACGATGGGAAGTCCTGTTTGGCGCTTGGCGTGCAGTAAGATCTCAATGCCGTCCGCCTTGAGTCCCTGAAAATCGTAAGGGGAGGTACGGGGCTTGAAGGCACCGCCGCGCAGCATGGTCGCTCCGCTTACCTTGACGGCACGTGCA
>JAZUSJ010000172.1:0-7951 GCA_045606685.1 Eubacteriales bacterium | reverse complement strand
CGGTATGTCCTCAGCCCACAGGGCTGTATGGAATCATCCCGAAGGGATGTATGTTATCAATCCGAAGGATTCCGGGGCGAATACACGCTGTCGCGTGATGCCATGCTGCGCGGGGCGCGCAGATTCCATCCAACGGGCTCTGCCCGTTGATGACATGCCAATCCTTCGGATTGGATAAAAATTAAAGCGACCTCGAAAGGTCGCTTTAATTTTTGGTGGAGACAACTGGAATCGAACCAGTGACCTCTTGCATGTCAAGCAAGCACTCTAACCAGCTGAGCTATGCCTCCGCAACGACATGTATTATACCACACCTTTTTCTAAAAAGCAATAGGTTTTTGAAAAAAATTTTGAAAACTATAAAGATTTGTTAAGAACCGAAAATTTTTCTTTTCTTTCTGCGATTCTTATGGTATAATAGTCTTATCAAAATGCAAAAGGAGGGCTATTCATGTCCGATTCTTATAAAATTTTGGTTGTGGACGACGAGCCGGATATCCGTCAGCTGCTCAAGATCGTCCTGGAAAAGGAAGGGTATGCGGTTCTCGAGGCCGAAAACGGTGAGCAGGCTGTGGAGATCGTGAGCGCTGATTCCGCACTTTCCCTGATCATTATGGATATTATGATGCCCGTGATGAACGGCGTCAATGCAGCGACCGAGATCCGCAAGATCTCCTCCTTGCCCATTCTGTTTTTGAGTGCCAAGAGCGCGGACGGCGACAAAATGCAGGCATTTGGCAGCGGTGGGGATGATTATATCGTCAAGCCCTTTTACGCGACCGATCTCAAGCTGCGCGTCAACGCCATGCTGCGCCGATGGGATATGTTCCGCAATTTGCATGAAAAAGCAGCCGAAGCCGAAAAGGAGATCAGAAATGAGCTGGAGATCAACACCGAGGACAAGACCGTGAGCCGTCAGGGGGAGAAGATCTCTTTGACCGAAAAGGAATATGAGCTGCTTTCCTTGCTGCACAGTCAGCGCGGTCGGACCTTCAGTCCTGTGGAGCTTTACGAAACCATATGGCAGGAAACCTATCTGCCAAGCTCCTCCAATACGGTGCTTGTACATATAGCCAACCTGCGCAAAAAGCTGGGAGAGGATCAGAACATCATCCGCACGGTGTGGGGAAAGGGGTACGTCATTGACTAAAGCAAAAAGAAAAAGACGCTCTTCGCTTGTCTGGAAGCATATTACCGTGATCCTTGCGGCTCTTCTTGTGGGCTTTGCAACCTATTTTGCGCTTGCTCCCTTGTTTGGCTACGTAATCGATCAGGAATACATGACCGATGCCAAGGAGCAGGAGCGCGTGGAACAGGCGCTGGAGAGTTTCAAGGCCTTTGTTGAGGAAAAAGGGATCAGCTCGACCGATATGGATTCGGTCATTGAGTGGGTAAGAAATAACGATAACTTCAAGCTGCTTTTATTGGAGGGCGTGGAAACGGATACCGTGCCGGACACGCAGAAATACGACTACAGCATCGTGGTGGATTTTGCCGATCAATCGGTGCTGGTTGCAGTACAGGACTATTCCGAGGTGCTGTATCTGCTTGGTGATATCGCTGCGATCGGAATTGCTATTTTGATTTTCATTCTGCTGGTCATGATCTATTATCAGGCCGAAATTGCCCGAATCATGCGCCTGTCGCGTGACGTCAAGGCCATTGCGGGCGGAGATCTGCAGGGACAGATCTCCAGAACGGGCTCTGACGAGATCGCGCAGCTGGCAGGACACGTGGACGGCATGAGAGATTCGATCTTGCAGAAGATGGAAGAGAAGGAGCAGGCATGGCGCGCCAATCAGGATCTGATCACCTCGATCTCGCATGATATCCGCACACCGCTGACCTCGCTGCTTGGGTATCTGGAGCTGATCGAATCGCATCAGGAAAACCTGACCGAGGAGCAGAAAAGGTATTTGGCGGTCTGCTCGGAGAATGCAGGACGCATCAAGCGTCAATCGGACGAGCTTTTCAATTATTTTCTTGCCTACGGACATAAGGAAGAGGCAGTTCCTTTGCAGGAATATGATGCGAACGTGCTGTTTGAGCAGCTTTTGGCCGAGCGGTTTATGACGGCAGAGCTTTCCAACGTACAGCTGGAATACAGCATTTCTCCTGAGCTTGCCAAGGTGCGCGTTTACACCAACGTGGACTATCTGAGCCGCGTGCTGGACAATTTGTACAGCAATATTCTCAAATATGCCGATCCTGCCGAGCCTGCGACCTTTCGCGTGGAATACTGTGATCGCGTCATCGTGATGACGGGAGAAAACAAGATTGCCAAGCGTTCCGGAAGGGTAGAAAGCACCAAGCTGGGGCTTTTGACCTGTGAGAGCATTATGCATTCTCTGCAGGGCAGCTTCCGAACACAAAGTCAGGGAGATACCTTTACCGTGGTGCTGGTATTGCCGACAAAATAAAAGAAACTGCGCCCTTGGCGCAAATCATGGAGCGCGAAAGCGCGAAAATTCATGAAGTCACAGCCTTCATTTCATGCTGCACATCGGCAATTCCTTACGAGTTGCCCGGTGGCATGAAATGGCGGATGCCATGAATTGCGCTTTGCCCGTGATTTGCGCCAAGGGCGCATTGTCTGACAGACGCAAATTAAATTTTCATCAGTCTTGCAGCGTTATTCCAGAAGATATCCTCCTTGACCTGCTCCGAAACGGGGGCTTGGTACACGAATCGTTGCTCGCGCTCCTGTCCCGACCAGGGGCAATCGCTGCCGTAGAGCAAAAGTGCGGGATCGTGCCGCTGCAGGATTTTATGCAAAAGCGGATGGCGGTGCGGATACGAGCCGGAGTGGGAGGTATCCATATAAAGCTGCTTGCCGCAAAGCATATCCAGCACCTCCTGCTCGCAATCAATGCCGCCCATGTGTGCGGCGATCAGCGTCATTTTGGGAAAATTCTGCATGACCGAGAGGATCTGCTTTGGTCTGCAGTGCATATGATCGGGTGAGTTGGGATCGTAGCCGGTGTGGGTGATCAGAAACATGTCGTACGCGATGCAAAGCTCAAAAATGGGATGCAGCACAGGATCGTCAAATTCAATGCGGATATAGTCGGGGTGCAGCTTGAGTCCCTTGATGCCCGCATCCTTGAGCATGCGGATCTGACCTTCGAGGTCCTCTCCGTACGGATGCAGAGAGCCAAGCGCATAAAGCTCTGTCTGCGTGCTTGCCAGCTCGCAGGCAAAGGCGTTGACCTTGGGCATTTGATGGGCGTTGGTGGATACGTTGCAGATCAGACTTTTGTCCACGCCGTGGGCGTGCATCTGATCCAGCACACCGCGCGACGTGCCGTCTGTGGTGGGAGTAAGACCGCATTTGAGCGAGATCTCTGCCAGGTGCGCAATGGCGCGGGGGGCGAGTGTGTCGGGGAAACAGTGGGTGTGGAAATCGAAAATCATGTGGTAGCCTCCTTGAGGCGGTGTCGCAAAAGGCATCGCGGTAAAAGTAAAACGATGGAGTCATTATAGCACATTTTCGCGCGCAGTGCAAGAATTTCTGCAAACAAAGTTGGGGAAATATCGGGAAATGGCAATGTTTTGCAAAGCCTGTCGTCTTATGACGAACGATTTTTGCGCTCAAAGCCCTTGTAAATGTGAGAATTTTCGCAAATAGCCCTGTACAAAATGAATAAGGTATGGTATAATTGATAGTGTGTGTAATCAAGCAATCGATATACAAAAATATTGTCGGGAAATCATGGAGTGATGTCCGTGATCCGTGAGAAAGGAATTTTACATGGAACATAACAAGAAGTATAAATCCGCATCGGCAGGCAACAAGCAAAAGCATCCCGCAGGCCGTGAGTACCGTGACAATCGCGATAAGTACAATGCCCCCAAGCCCCAAAAGCAGCCAAGTGACGGTGAGCTTGAGGAGATGGAGGACAGCGGTCTTGTGATTGGCAGAAACGCGGTGCGCGAGCTGCTCAAATCCGATCGCGAGATCGACAAGATACTGGTCAGACGCGGAGATCGCGAGGGCTCGATCGTAGTGCTTGTGGCAATGGCTGTCGAGCGCGGCATTCCCGTGGTTGAGGTAGATAAGGACAAGCTGGACCGCATGGCAGGCTTTGCACCGCATCAGGGCATTGTTGCCATGGCTGCGCAAAAGGAATATTGCACACCCGAGGATATCTTGGAGATCGCACGCGAGCGCGGTGAAGCACCTCTGATCGTGATCGCGGACGGTATCACCGATCCGTACAATCTGGGGGCGCTGATCCGCTGCGCCGAGGGCTGCGGTGCGCATGGTCTGATCATTCCCAAGCGTCGTGCCGTGGGCCTGACGCCGCTGGTGTCCAAGGCATCTGCGGGAGCTGTTGAGCATTTGGCCATTGCCAAGGTTTCCAACATTGGCGCAACTGTGCGCGCGCTCAAAAAAGAGGGCGTTTGGGTATTTGCTGCCGAGGCAGGCGGCAAGCCTTACTATGAAACCGATTTCCGCGGCCCTTGTGCGCTGGTATTCGGCAGCGAGGGCAACGGTGTTTCCGATCTGGTCACCAAGGAGGCAGACATGATCACCTCCATTCCCATGTACGGAAAGGTCAATTCCTTCAACGTGTCCACTGCAGCATCCGTGATTCTGGCTGAGGCTGCAAAACAGCACAGACAGGGTTAAGAGATGCAAAAATTTGCATGAAAGGAGGCAGCAGCTTGGCTAAGAAAAAGCAGGAATTTTCCACCGAAAACGTGGATGAGATGGTAGAAAGACTCAAGCGATCCTATGAGAATGCGGATCATGCCGAGGGCGAGGATGCAGATCCGAGCGCAGATGACGAGGCGTTTGCAAAAATGCTGGTAGAAATGTTCGGCAATCAGGGAAAGAGTAAGCCGACTGCCGCCAAAAAGAGCAGCGACTTGTACAGCGCCGAGGATTTCATGCCGGATGACGACGAGGACGACCTTCAGGCAGATCTTGATTCGGAAGACGAAACCGAAGAAGAATTTGAAGAGGAGCTTGAAGAAGAGATCGAAGAAGAGATCGAAGAAGAGATCGAAGAAGAGATCGAAGAAGAGATCGAAGAAGAGATCGAAGAAGAGATCGAAGAAGAGATCGAGGAAGCATTCGAGGACGAGCTTGATGCAGATATTGATCTTGAAGTCGATCAAGAATATGCGCAGGATGCCGAGCAAGCGGCCGAGCAGGATATAGAGCAGAGTGCGGAGCAGATTTCTTTGCAGATCAGACTGCAGGCGCAGGAGCAGATCGAGCAGCAGATCAAGCAGGAGCAAATGCTGTCCGAGCAGATGCCCGAGCCCGAGCAGATCCCCGCAGAGGAGCTGCCTTGGTTTGAGGACGAGCTTGAGGACGAGCTTGACGAGGAGGACGCAAGGGAGATCGCTGAGTACGAAGCGTTGGTGGCCGAGGACGAGCTGGAGGAGCTGACACAGCTCTTTGATCAAGAGGATGATTCCGACGAGGAATTCGACGAGGAATTCGATGAAGAATTCGATGAAGAATTCGATGAGGAATTTGATGAAGATTTCGATGAAGAGTCTGATGAGGCATTGATTGAAGATTTCGATGAAGAACCCGACGAGGAATTGATCGAAGAATTCATTGAGGACGAGGAGCTTTTTGAAGACGAGGAGATCTTCAAAGATGAGGCCATCGATGAGGTTATCGAAGAAGAGATTATTGAAAGCGATGCGCTTGCGCAAGAGCTTTACATAGAGTCCGAAGAGGACCAGGAAATCGAGGAAATCGAGGAAATCGAAGAAATCGAGGAGATCGAGGAAATCGAGGAGATCGAGGAAATCGAGGAAATCGAAGCAATCGAAGAATCCGAAGAAGTAGAACAGATCAACGAGTCGGAGCAGGGTAAGGATTATGTGGACATGCTGCTTGATTCGTTGGATGATTGGAAGCAATCGGTGGCTGCCATCAAGGCGCAAGTACGCACGGAGTATCCCACCGATCCCAATCAAGCACCGCAATCTGCCAATCGAGCACCCGTGCAGCAGCTTGTGCAGGAGCTGGAGCAGGAATCTGCCGTGCAGGAGTGCGTTCTGGAGCAGGAGGAGCAGGACGACCTGCCTGTTGTCGATACGCCTGACTATCCCGAGGACGATCCCATGCAGGGACGGCTTGTGCAGCGTGACGCACAGTCCCCGGATCAGGCTTCCCATGAGGTGGACTTCAACGAGCAGGACATGCACGTCATGCGTGCGCTTGGCTCTGAGCAAAAGATCAAGCAGGACGGTGTGCATGAGCAAAAGCCTGTCCGCAGGCAGAAGGCGAAGCACCCGGGGCAGGGAGCGGACAACGCATTTTGCTTTGCATGGCGCGGTAAGGAATATCTGGATGCAGCGGATGAAGCCGATATCAAGCAGGCTTACCGCCACGAAAAGCCGTGGGTGATCGCAAGACTTGCCGTGTGCATCGTCATGCTGTTCTGCCTGATCGCGCTGGATAACGCGTATCTTTTGGGATATTTGCAGGGCAGCATACCCGAGCTGATCTCCACGCCCCTCTATCCGCTTATCGCAGCGTTGTCGGTGCTGATCGCGTCGGCATTTGCATGGCGCAGATTGTGGGAGGGCTTGCGCAGCGTGTTTACGCCAAGGCACAGCCTGTATTCTGTGCCGGCTGTGCTGCTTGCAGCGTCCGTGATCTACGATATCGTGCTTGTGTTCTTTACACACGAGCAATATATGATGTTTGGCAGCGTTGCCATGCTTTCCCTGACGCTTTGCACGATTGCCGACGTGCTGGAGCTTTACAGCCAGGAGCGCAGCTTCAAGGTTGTGCGCTCGGGCAAGCCGAGATACGGCATCCAAAAGGTCGCGGATACTGCTGCGAATTCCCGTTTGCCGGTACACGGGCAACAGATCGCGCAAAAGCCGCAAGCAGGCACGTATCGCGTGCGTCGCTTGCGCCATGTGAGCGGTTATTTCTGCCGCACGGGTGTCAGCGCAGAAAAGGGTGCTGCGCTGCGCGTGATTTATATCGTGCTGCTTGTTTGCTCTTTGGCGGCTGCCTGTGCTACGTATATTGCCACGGGCGAGGGCTTGGCGGCTATGACCGCGTTTATGGTCTGCCTGAACGGTGCTATGCCGCTTTCCATGCTGCTCTTTACCGCCATTCCCGTTTTCATCGCAGGCAAAACCCTGGCACAGAGCGGCTGTGCGGTGGTGGGTGCGGACGCACTTGACGAATACAAGGACGTCAAGGCGCTGCAGTTTGATGCGGAGCAGATGTTCACCGCATACGGCTCTTCTCAGATCACGGTGCGCGGGGACAGCGATATCGGCACGTATATGAAAAAGACCGGAGCTTTGCTCAACGCTTTGGGAGGCACGCTTTCGGATATTGCGGCAGACGTACAGGACGGTGATGCCGCACAGATCAAGATCGAGATCATGAGCGTGGCTGAGAACGGCATGACGCTTTATGCGGACGGCATTACCTGCGTAATGCTGGGCGATTACGATTACTTGGCGGCACGCGGCGTGCGCCTGCCTCGCAGAGATCTTGAAAAGAACTATAAAAAACGCAAGAACAGCGCGGTGATCTACATTGCCTTTGACGGAGTATTCCGCGTGGGCTACTCGGTGGATTACGAGCTGCGCCGCGAATTTCTGGCGCGTGCCAAGCAGCTGACGGCCGAGGGGATTGCCCCCGTGATCGTGTCCTACGATCCCTGTATCAATACCGAGACCATCAGCACCTATGCACCCGATGCGGGCATTGGTATAGAGCGTCAAAGGGTATATGAGGGGGCATGCAGAGAGGTTGCCCTTGATTGCGGTGTGATCGCCAAAGTCGGAGGCCAAGCGGTCTTAGGAAGACAAATTGGAGTAGCAACTCCTTGGCTCACAGAACGACATGGCTACGATCCGACTTATGCACCCGATGCGGGCATTGGTATAGAGCGTCAAAGGGTATATGAGGGGGCATGCAGAGAGGTTGCCCTTGATTGCGGTGTGATCGCCA
>JAZUSJ010000171.1:0-5409 GCA_045606685.1 Eubacteriales bacterium | reverse complement strand
TCGTTTTTTATCCAAGCCGCAGGCTTGGCATGGCATCACGCTTTGCGTGTATGGAATTGCCGAAGGCGCATGGCATCACCGTAGATGTATCCTTCTGCGGCTTGATTCCATCCAACACCCTGTGTTGATTCCATACCGTCTTGTGACGGATTCCATACAATGCTTTGCATTGATTTCATACACGGCTTTGCCGTGATTAAAACGCGCCAGTTCAAAATCAAACAAAAAAAGGCGAAAATATCTTTTTTATCGCCCCTTCACAAAAAATTCGACAAGTTTCGACTTGTCGGATTTTTTTATCCATTGCGCCTTGGCAAAAGGCTGATGGCCAGAAGTGCCTGCGAGGGCAGGTAGAACGCCCATGCAAGGTCAAAGCCGGGGAAGATGATCCGATACATGACCGAATCCCGGGAGATGGGCAGATAGGCATCGATCAGCGAAAGTCCGATGACCGTGTCGCAAAGAATGAATAAGATCAGTCCGATTGCAAAAATCGGGTTTTTCTTGAAATCCATGCATGCAAAAACAGCGTTCAGAATCAGATTCGCGTAATAAAACATGGAAACGATGGCGACGGCATCACAGTTTTTTCCAAGCACTGCGAGCGTGATGGCCACGACCGCGACCGAAAGGGCAATGCGTAAGCCAAGGTGGAGCTTACGGCGCGTGCTGCACTTGTCCTCGCGGTACAGGCGCATAAAGTACGCGATCTGCACCACCGAAAAGCAAAGCATGCCCGGCAGCTGCTGCACGGCATCCCGACAGACGAGAAAGTAATCCGCCATGAGCGTGAACACCAGCGCAAGCTGCGTGAAGAGATAGGAATCCGACGTCTCGGCAAACAGAATGCAGAACAGGCAGGCAAGCACGATGGCTGTATAGCGCAAATTGACGGGAATGCTTGTTTGCACCGTTTGCAAAAGTACGCCAAGCACCGCCATGATACACAGAAATGCAACCGAGAGCCAAAGTAACAGCTTTTTGTTTTTGATCATCATAGCTTCACTCCCGTCTTGCCTTGCGATACATGCTGTCTTGCTCCGTGATCTTGCGGATGACTCTTTTGGAGTAGAAATTTTTGCCAATGGTGATCTCTCGGCAGTTGTCGATGAAGATGGGTGCTTCCATGACGCGGAACGCCCCGAAGTCATCGTTTGCGAACAACTCTGAAAGGATCTTGTTTTTCTGCTCCCCGTCATCCACGCCAAGGCGGTTGTATTGCTCGCAAAGACGATGGCAGAGCTTTTGCACCTGCACAAGCTCTGCGTCTTGCGTATCGTAGATCATGCCGTTTTGCATTTTTTGGTATTCTGTCATGCTTTTTCTCCGTGTTGATTGAGTTACTTATATTTTAGCAGAAAAAAGCCGGGAAGTAAATACTTTGGCACAATTTCGAAAAAATGGCTGCCAAGCATGGGCTTTCTCACAGAACCGCTTGACAGAGATACAACAATCATGTACAATATATACATAACCTCATTATCCAAGGAAAGGAATTTGTACTATGAAGCTGACACGGATTCTTCTTTTGATCTTGTCCTTTGTTTTGCTTTCGGGCGCTTGCATGACGTCATGCAAGGGACGCGATCCACAAACGGATGATCCCGAGAAACAGACCGCTGCCACCACCGATCAGGGGAGCGAGTCGGAAAGTGAGCTTGGCACTGAGCCGGGTACCGAGCCTGAGCCGGGACCTGATGATCCGGGATACGTTGAGCCGGTCATCACGGGGCCTTATGCAGGCACAATCATGCAGGCAAATCGCCTGGCTGACGGTGTGCAGGCATATTATGCCACCTCTGCAAGACGGGGCTACCGTATTGAAAACAAAAATATGCGCCTGGATTATAATGTTTCGTCCACCGATGCCATGCTTGTCACCTCGCTGACCAATGCGGCAGGGAACAAGTATCTGGAAAATACCATGGACGTCTTTTTGACCATGGAGGACGGCAAGACCTATCTTGCGTCCGAGTCCACGGCTGCGCCGCATACCAACATTTACCGCATGAGCTACTATTATTATGATGCGCACATCATGGGACAGAACTTTATGGGCGGCTCGGCAATCGAGAAGGAAATGGCCTTTAAAATTACCAAGGCCAACGTCAAAAGGAATCAGGTCAAGGATTTTTCTGTGTCGGACGGTGTGATCTCGTACGTAGCAGACGGCTTTGATCCGTACGTGTATACGGTTTCCAGCACAACCAAACAGGGCTTGTATTTTGAAGCTGATCAGTATAATGCCGTGCAATTTTCGGTCAAGACCGCTGCCACCACGGGTGAGCTGTACTATATTGCGGGAAGCCGTACCGGGCACAATGCAGAGCAGTGCGTGCGCTTTGATCTGCAGCCGGACGGTGAGTGGCATACGTATACCGTGGTGCTGACGGGTACGCCGGACTATACCGATAAGGTCACCTCGCTGCGCTTTGATATCGGCGGTTCCGGTCAGACGGTACAGATCAAGGATATCAAGGCGGTCAATCTGGATATGTCCGCACCCGCCGTGCTGCTGGACAGAACATTCCATACCTATTCGGACAAAATGAACCAGGTGCTGCACTTTGTGGCAACCGAATATGTCACGGGGATCGAAAGCCTTGGTATGATCACCGATATCCCCGCAGACACCGTGGCAAAGATCGTGGTCAAGGACAAGAACGGCACGCACGATTCTTTGGACGGCGTGGACTTTGACAGCTGTGAATACGTGGGCTTTGACATAAGGGAAGCAGGCATTCTGGGCTTTATCCTGCTGCCGCACGAAACAAGCGGTAAGCTGGAGGTGGCTTTGGCAAACGGCACGTATACCGTTACCCAGCGTGCAAGGCCCAAGGGCGGCGAGCTGACCGCCAACCCCGATACGACCAAGGATGATTTCTATATGGGACACCGCCTGTATACCGACGAAAGTCACAGCTTTGATGCCTTTCTGACCGAGGCCGAGTATGAGCGCAATCCGCTGCAGAGCATAAAGGGTGCTGCCTACCTTGGCTACGATGCACTCAGAGGCGCATACTGCTTCGGCATTGGCGGTACCGGCTTTAACGAGCCCTTCTTCTCGGAGCAGAACCGACACTATACTGCCGATGTTTCGATGACGGCAGAGAGTGATCGCAGCGTTTACGTATATACCCAAACCTCAAGCGGATGTGCTGAAAACGCACTGATTCTGGGCAAGGATGATATGCTCCTGCCCATTCCCGTCATGATTTGCAAGAACTTCAAGGGCGAGAACGAGGAGCCGGTCTTTGATCCGGGTGATCCTTCGTATTCCGAGACTTATTTCCCGATCTCGCTCAAGGCGGGAGAGACGGTGGAGCTGACCGTGCTGAATCTGTACATGAACTGGGGACAGATCCCACTCAAGCAGCTTTCCTCTATCCAGTTCTTCTGGCCGTACTATCACCTCTCGCTGGGTACGACCGAGACCAGCTGCATCTGCCCCATGTACGGTGCGCGTGATCTGTGGACCTTGCCCGACTTCCGCTCGATGTCCATGCCTTATTGGTTTGAGCTGCCCCGGGGAGAGGGCTATGACAACCAGCCCCAGCATACCCATGGTGGCTTCCAGTATTTCCTGCAGTACACCGATGCCGAGGGCAATCACATAGCGACCGAAAACTATCATAATAATATCATTTCCTCCGGCCCTGTATATACTGACGTCAAAATGGATTATATTTCGGACGACGGAAAGATCAAGGTTTCGTACAACCACGTGGAGCTGCCCGAGACAGACGAGCTGCGCGCTTATTACGAGATCAACTACGAGGTGCTTGAGGATATCAGCATTGCGGATTTCGCCAAGGACTTCTCGTTCTATTCCTTTGAGGGATACGCGGGCGCGTACACCAAGATCGGGTATCTGAACGAACAGAACAAGGCCGTGCAGGGACGTGTTAATGCAACCGATACGCCCGATGTACTCAAGCTTGGCGATCAGTATCCCTACGTAGCGCTTTACGATCTGGAGGCCACGGCAGCGGATTGGGCAAAGAACAACGTCAATATGGGCGTGGTGATCTGCGATTCCGAAATGACCATTGGCGGACAGAAGTGTGATGCAGGCTTTGTCGCGGTAGGACAGAACTCCAAGTACAGCCTCTCTTTGGATCTTGCAAACGTGACGCTCAAGAAGGGCGACACCATGAAGCTGTGCCTGATCATCTCTCCCTGGGGCTTCTATACCTCCACCGATGATTCCAACGTACAGGCGATCCGCGAGAATACCTGTGTGGACGGCGTCAAGCTGACCGTACAGGATGGCGAGAAGATGGACAGCGTGTTTGTGCCGAGCGTCAGATCGAGCAACGGCAAGAGCGCGGAATTCACCATTTCGGGTGGATCGAACAATAAGGTCGTGCGTGTGTATGGCTTTGACAAGCTGACCGCTCCCGTGATCTATGAAAAGATTGGCGGTGAATGGGTTGAGCTGACCGTCAATTCCTCCAAGACACCCGACAGTAAGGGATATGCACACTATTACGATGGCTATGCCGTATATTACGATCGCAACGGTACGTATTCTTACGCGTTTGCGTTCAATATGGACAGCGCAGACAGCCGCACCTTCAAGGTGGTCTGCGAAAAGGATTTCGAGCCTTGGCCCGAGAGCGAACAAAAGCCCGAACAGGGAACTGAGCAGGAAAAGCCCTCGGTGACGCCGTCCTTCTCGGATCTTGTGGACGCTTCGAGCGGATACAGCGTTTCCGACGTTCGCTTTACCGCGTTCATTGACTTTATCAACGGCGCAGGTGACGGTGACGGCCCGTACAATTCCCGCGGCAGCAGCTCGGATAAGGGCTTGGATATCATTGATTATAACGCCTCCACCGTGGATGGCGGCAAGCTGGCCATTGCGGGCTGGGCTGTGGCACGCGGCGGCATCAAGACCTATATGTGGTCTGCGGATGGTGGCAAGACCTGGCAGGAATGCTCGCTGTACGGGCGCGCGGCCTTTGATCCGCTGACACCCTCAAACGGCATTACCAATGCAGGCAACGGCTTTTTGGCCGGTACGGGCTATGACGTGCTGGAGCATCCCGATAAGATCGTGTTCCAAGGTGTTGAGGGCGCACCCTCCGGTGTGTGTGCCGAACTGGCGGCGTATGCCGGACAGACGGTGGACGTGATCTTTGCCATCGTGCCAAACGACCAACCCCAAGGACTTTGCCCAATCGTTTTGATCACGGGAGTCAGCGTGGAATAAAAAAAGAAATCCGCTCATGGGGAGATACTCCAAGCGGAGTATCTCCCCAGTTCTATTCGCCTTGGGCGAGTGATATTGCCTTTGGCAGTGTTATTCGCCTTTGGCGAGTGGTATTTGCTTCGCAAGTTATCAGGGCGAATAGAATATCACTGTGAGGCGAAGCCGAACAATATCACTACACGGCGGAGCCGTAT
>JAZUSJ010000170.1:0-14868 GCA_045606685.1 Eubacteriales bacterium | reverse complement strand
TAAGACCGCTTGGCCTCCGACTTGGACACCAGAGCGGGGCTCGATTTCGGGAAGCGCTCTTTGGCCTCCGCCTCGATCTCAGCGAGCAGCTCGGGCGCCCGCTCTACGAACTCGTGGATGGTGTACGCCTTGGAGGGATGGAAAGGCAGGGCGATCATGGACTCCATCTTGGACAGATCGATCTCGATCATGGCGTCGTAGTACGCCACCGGGCCGGGCTTCAGCTCTCTGTAGTCGCCGCCCCGGCCGTGGGTCTCGTAGAAATTCCGGATCTCCTCGTCCGTTTCCCAGATAGAGGAAAGGCAGGTGGTCTCCGTGGTCATCACGTCGATGCCGCAGCGGAAGTCCGCGCTCAGGTGCTTCAGCCCGGGACCCACGAACTCCAGCACTTTATTCTTCACAAATCCGCGCACAAAGGTGGCGCCCACCAGGGCGATGGCCACGTCGTGGGGACCGATGCCCCGGCGGGGCTCGCCCTTCACGTACACCAGCACGACTTCCGGGGCGGGCACGTCCCAGGTGTCGCGAAGCAGCTGCTTGGCCAGCTCCGGGCCGCCCTCGCCCACGGCCATGGTGCCAAGAGCGCCGTAGCGGGTGTGAGAGTCCGAGCCAAGGATCATGCCACCGCATAATGCAAGCTGCTCTCTTGCATAAGAGTGAATCACGCTTTGGTTGGCAGGCACGTAAATACCGCCGTATTTCTTGGCCGCGGAGAGGCCGAACACGTGGTCGTCCTCGTTGATGGTGCCACCCACCGCGCAAAGCGAGTTGTGGCAGTTGGTCAGCGCGTAAGGCACGGGGAACTTTTCCAGTCCCGAGGCACGTGCCGTCTGGATGATGCCAACATAGGTAATATCGTGAGAAATCAAGGCGTCAAAGCGAAGCTTTAACAAATTCTCGTCGTTGCTTGTGTTATGAGAAGCAAAGATCTTGGCCGCAATCGTCTTTTTGCGTGCGGAATCCATGTCGCGATCGCAGTTCCCGGGGCAGGGTGCGCCGTTGCACAAAAACACACCGGAATCGTACAGAGTCACAGCATTCATAAAAGGGGCCTCCGTGATAAAAATGAATTATGGTCATTATATCACATTTTGCAAGAAAGGTCAATAGAATCTTGCAAATTCACTGCCTGCGCGTGCAATTTTTTTGAAGCATTGTTGACAGTATTTTTGATTCATGATATAATGAAAAAAAGGCAAGAAGGAGAGCGGAATGGACGTTATGGCCGAATCGTGCTTCGTGCGCGCATGCATCAAAAAGGAATACAGAGAGCGGATACAGTTCGAGCTGCAATCAAAAAAGCACCGCCAAAAGGCGATGTCGCGTTTTGCGCATGATTGCGAAGGAATTCTGCAGGGTGGTTATCAAACTGTGACTGCAAGCGAGCTTGCTCGTGTTTTGGACGCGGTATCCGAAAAGGAGCCGTGCTATCTGATCACGGACGGTGCAGGTGACGGCACAGATATGCCCATGCAAACAGCAAGAGAGCTTTTGCAAAATGCGTATATGCCGGTCATTCTGATCTCGCCCGGCTTTTTCGTGATCAAGCCGGAAGTCGAGGGCGGATGCGCTGAGTATTACGTTTTTGCGAAAGGAAAAGCAAGGTGAAAGAATATGATCTTGATCGCAGCATGTTTATCTCAGCATCGGCATTTTTCAGCATCATATTCCTGCCCATGCTTGCTATGTGTGTCGTATGCCTTTGCATAGAGTTTGTCCGGGGGATTTTGGTTTCCGCGCTTGGGCTATTTGCGCTTTATGCTGCGCTGATGATTTATTTGTGGCTTTCATCTCATAAGCATAAGAATTATCTGCTTTTGCGCGATGGCGAGGTGGAGATCATATATACGGATGCGATCACCTCTCAACCCAAGCATATGTATGTGCAGTACGGTCAGATCAAAAAGATCGAATATTACCGTCTGCATTCCTTACTGTCATGGTTGCAGCTTGTGGCCAACTACACTTTCCCGATGTGTGTGTTTGTGACCTACATGTCCGATGCAGACGGGGAAGAATATGCTGCGAATGTCGGGTATTTGCGCTACCGCGAGGTCAAGGAGATCGCAGAGCTGACGGGGATTGACGTCAAATACCGTTGATCCTGTGAGAATTGTTTGATAAAGAAAAGGACGGAATTAATCCGTCCAATAAACGTCCTGCAGATCCTTTTCAAATTCGTCGATGCGCTGTAAAGCCTTCTTTTTGCGCAGATAATCCAGCGCACGCACTATGACTTCCCACATCATGGCCTTTTTGGTTTGCTCATCCGCACGCAAAAACTCCAAATAGGGGATGATCAGTCGAATATCAGCGTATTTCTTTTTCCAAGAGATATAGCGGCGCTCCGGATAAAATCCACGGGAAATCATTTCTTCATCCGTGCAAATGAACACGATGGTCACGTTTTCAAGCGTGTCGTCTGCGTATTTGCTTGCGAATTGCTCGTTGAACTTCTTTTCGATGGGATGAATGATGTTGATCAATTGGTATCCTGCAGGCGCTTTTGCCTCTGCACTGAAAAACAAGTAGCTTGCTTCCATTCTTCATCCTCCTCTGATCATCGTCTGTTTCCATTATATCACAAGGCCTGTATTCTGTCAAGAAACCCAAGCAAAGAAAGAGAATGGAGCGCGGATTTTGACATACCAAACAATATGCGAAAAATTTAAAAAATCTCTTGCAAAAGAGCATATTTTGTGATATAATCATGATGTGTTGTTATATATAGCGATTTATTTGCTGAAGACATAGATTTATCACCGTTGAAAAGAGGAAGTCATAATGGAAAACATGAAGAAATATTTGCCGACCATCCTGTTGGTGGCTGGCGCCTTGAGTTTGCTGATTGCTGTTGTGATCACTGTGGTCACGTTTGCGGGCTGGAGCAATAACGTCGTACTGATCAACGTGCTTTTGCTGATCGCGGCCGTTCTGTTCATCGCTCTTGGCGTGCTTGTGATGTATCTGGCCATGATCTCGGCAACGGTAACCCGTCATTTCTTCCTGTATGATAAAAATCAGGGCAAGAATATCAAGCCCTCGGAGCTGACCTTTGACGTGGTCAATAAGCGCATGACCTATTTCATGAGCCGTATGGCCTCCTCCGAGCGTCAGGCCTGGAGTGCCAATATCGTGGGCAGCGACGACGAACGCTTTGGAAAAAATGACGTTTACCGCCCGCTGATGGCATATAAAATGATCTATGACCTGACCGAGCATAACAGCCCCGAATATTGGCAGCTGTTTGCCAAGGCAGACGTTGCCATCGTTTCCTCGATCTGTGACGCGCTCAACGTCAACGGCGACGCACAGTTTGGCGCAACGCTTGTGTATTTGCGTGAGCATCAGGCAGATAACCTGGATAAGATCAGCCATTTCTTTATGGATAATCGCGCATACTTGCAAAAGCAAATGCTCAGATACGTGCTGGCGCACGTTGATAGCCTGTATATGGAATAATTCAGGTGGGAATGCTCAACCTCCTTTAAAGGGAGTTGAGCATTTTTTACTTTTCAGCCTGTAAATGCGGAAAGGAGTCCTTTATGTTTTGCATCAAAGTAGCAGACGTTTGTGTGCAGATCGATAATCGCTACGGCTTTGTCGAGGATGTGTGCCGTGACTATATTGTAAAAGGGGATTGTATCCCTGCCTTTCGCGTGCAGATCTCGAGTGACGAGGTGCATCGCATGCTCTCGGGCGCAACCTGGAATCTGACCGCCCCCATGGCAGAAAGCTATCTGATCAATCGCGCGCTGTGCCGCAAAATGGCAGAGTTTGATGCGTATTTGTTTCATTCCGCAGTCATTTTCTATCGCGGCAAATGTATTGCATTCTCGGGCAAGCGCGGTACGGGAAAAAGCACGCATATCGGCCTTTGGCGAGATAAGTTCGGCAAGGACGTGACTGTAATCAACGGCGACAAGCCGCTGCTGGCACTCAGAGACGGACAGCTGATCGCTTACGGTACGCCTTGGTGCGGCAAAGAAGGTTGGCAGACCAATACCTCGGCGCCGCTGGATGCCATTGTGTTTTTGGAGCAGGCCAAGAACAACGCGATCGTATCCATCGATAAGGAAACCTTTACGCACAAGATCAGCGAGCAGATCCTGCCGCCCGCAAACCACGAAATGGCGGACAGATTTGCAGAGCTGTTGCATCACACGGTCAAAAACGTGCCGGCTTACGTGCTATCGTGCAATATGAGCACCACCGCAGTAGATACTGTGGTAAGGGAGCTTTATAAGTGAGAAAAATACACAAAGTCACCTCGATCCGGGGTGACTTTTTCTATATTTATATTGAAGTTATTTCTTGACAAAGGTAGTGGAATGTGCTACAATAGTATTAAACTGGCGGAGAATTGGTTCTTGTGAAAAATCAAGGCGTTTTTCGCCGCAATTCTGGCAACATGGAGGACTTCCGAATGGAAAGAACGCAAACCAAAGGCAATGCAAAAATCGCGCTTTTGTTTGATGCGGGCACCTTTGTGGAAACGGGTGCTTATATCAAGCGCGCAGGCTGCGCCGAGGAATTTGAAGGCGTGATCTGCGGCTACGGCTCTGTGGACGGAAAGCTTGCTTTTGCTTTCGTGCAGGACGGTGACCGCATGAAGGGCGCATTTGACGCAACGGGCGCGAAAAAGATCTCCGCGCTCTACAAAATGGCAAAGGCCGCAGGCGCACCCGTCATTGGTGTGTTTGACAGTGCAGGCGCACTGGTGCCCGAGGGCTCCGGCGTATTGTCTGCTTACGGCGAGCTGCTGGCAGAGATCTCTGCGGCATCCGGCATCATTCCCCAGATCAGCGTGATCGTGGGCAATTGCTCGGGGCTTGGAGCAGTTGCTGCAGGCATGTTTGATTTCAAGATCGCGGCAGATACCGCAAACGTATATCTCTCGTCCGATGCAAATGGCGCGGATATTGCGGATATTGCATGCGCTGACGAGGCAGAGGCATTTGCATCGGCAAGAAAGCTGATCTGCATGCTGCCTGCCAATAACCGTGACGTGGCTTGCACTCCTTGCACCGACACTCCCGAGCGTGCGGTTGTGGCAAGCATTGCGGATACCGCCGCTTTGGTCGCAGACGTCTGTGACGCTGACAGCACGCTGCTGTTGGGCGGTGCGAACAAGGACGGCATGCTGACCTATCTTGCAAGCATTGGCGGTGTGGTTTGCGGCATCGTGGCAACTGACCGCGCACAGAACGGCGGCAAGCTGACCGAAAAGGGCGCACGCCGTGCAGCCAAGCTGGTTAATTTCTGCGATTGCTTCCATATTCCTGTTGTCACGCTGGTAGACAGCGACGGCATTGATCCCAAATGCGCATCCTGCGGCGTCAAGGCGTACGGCCTGCTTTCGGGCGCGTATGCATCCGCTGCTTGCGCAAAAGTCACGGTCGTCACAGGCAACGCATTCGGCGCACCCTTCGTGCTGCTGGGCAGCCGCGCACAGGGCGCAGACCTCGCGCTGGCGCTGACCGATGCAAAGATCAGCCCCATGACGCCCGCTGCAGCAGTCGCATTCCTGTATAACGACGAGATCACCGCAAATAAGTCCAGAGCCGAGGTGGAGGCTGAGTATCTTGCAACCCGTGCAAGTGCCGTTGCCGCTGCCGAGAAGGGCGATATTGACGATATCGTGCCCGCAGAGGAGCTGCGTGCAAGACTTTGCGCAGCACTTTACATGCTGGATTCCAAGGCTGACGGCGCGCCCCTCCGTAGACATGCCAATCTGCCTCTGTAAATAGGGGAGGGCAATATGGATCGTACATTTTTGAAAAGAGTCTTGCTGCTTGTGCTGTGCGTGCTTTTTGTCGGCAGCTTGCTGACGATTGGCATTGCAGCAACCGAGCAAGCCACAGAGCCTGAGGTCACGGCAGAGGCGAGCAAGAATCCCACAAACGAGGAGCTTGGCGGCTTTTTCTCTGCACAGAGAATCGAGTATGCGATCACGGTGACGCTGCAGGGCATGCTGATGATCTTTGCGGTGCTGAGCATTCTGTGGGGCGTTGTTTCCTTGATGAAGGTGTTTTTACACGATGTCCCTCAAAAGCGAACTGCCGAGAAGCAGGCACTGGCATCCGCTGTTGCCGAGGTCGCAGCTCCTGCAGAGCCGCCTGCAGAGGTCGTACCGGCTGCAGCCGATGACGACGGTGAGCTGGTAGCCGCCATTACCGCGGCCATTGCAGCAACCTTGGCAAGCGAAGAGTATCAAGGTCAATTTGAAAGCGGATTTCGCGTCGTGTCCTTTACGCGTAAGGGCGGCGCCTGGAACAAAGAAAACTGAGAAAGGGTTTGGTAGAATATCATGAAAAGATTTACAGTAACAGTAAACGGAACGGCATATGACGTCGTAGTAGAAGAAGTAACCGAGGGCGCGGCTCCCGCAGCAGCTGCCCCCGCAGCACCCAAGGCAGCTCCCGCGCCCAAGGCAGCCCCCAAGGCATCCGGCGCACAGGGCGGTGTGCAGATCAAATCTCCCATGCCCGGTAACGTTCTCAAGATCAACGTCAAGGTTGGCGACAAGGTCACCAAGGATACTGTCGTTGCCGTGCTTGAGGCTATGAAGATGGAAAACGAGATCTTTGCAGGACAGGACGGCACCATTGCATCCGTAGAGGTTGCACAGGGCGCATCCGTTACCGCAGATCAGGTCATCATCACTATGAACTGAGCCCGAAAGGATACGTAATATGCAAAACATACTTGACAGTTTGTTGGAATTTCTGACAGGCACGGGTATATGGCAGCTGTTTTTTAAGGCAGCTGAAGGGGATGCGCTCTTCACGCTTGCGAACCAAGCGTGGGCGTTTGACTGGAACTGTTGGCAGGTCGTGGTCATGATGCTGATCTCGTTTGTACTGATTTATTTTGCAATCGTAAAAAAGTACGAGCCTTTGCTGCTTTTGCCTATCGCCATCGGCATGCTGCTGACCAACTTGCCCGGTGCAAATATGTTCCATCTTGATTTCTTTATTGCGGAATCGGTGGATTACATGGAGGTGCTGCACCACGGCGGTTTGCTTGACCTTCTTTATCTCGGCGTGAAGCTGGGTATTTACCCTTGTCTGATCTTTATCGGCATCGGTGCGATGACCGATTTTACTCCTTTGATCGCAAATCCCAAAAGCCTGTTGATTGGTGCGGGCGCACAGCTTGGTGTGTTCGTGGCCTTCTCAGCAGCTTTGCTTACAAGTCTGTTTGGGCTTGAGGCCGCTGCCGCAATCGGTATCATCGGCGGAGCGGACGGACCTACCGCCATTCAGGTCACCAAAACACTTGCCCCCTCGTTGCTTGGTGCGATCGCCATAGCAGCTTATAGTTACATGGCACTCATTCCCATGATCCAGCCGCCCTTTATGCGTCTTTTGACCACCAAGAAGGAGCGTCAGATCAAAATGACGGGATTGCGCAGTGTTTCCAAGCTGGAAAAGATCCTTTTCCCCATTATTGTAACGGTCGTGGTCGGCATGATCGTACCCGATGCGCTGACGTTGATCGGTTGCCTGATGTTTGGTAACCTGCTCAACGTGTGCGGTGTGACCGAGCGTCTTTCCAAGACAGTGCAGAACGAGCTGATGAATATCGTCACGGTATTCCTTGGTATCAGCGTGGGTGCTACGGCAAGTGCAGCAAATTTCTTGCGCCTTGAGACACTTGCGATCATCGGCTGCGGATTGGTTGCATTCTGCATTTCCACCTGCGGCGGTCTGATCACCGCTAAGATCATGAACTGGATCACGGGCGGCAAGATCAATCCGCTGATCGGCTCTGCAGGCGTTTCTGCCGTTCCTATGGCAGCGCGCGTATCTCAGCTCGAGGGACAAAAGGCAGATCCCTCCAACTTCCTTCTCATGCACGCCATGGGACCTAACGTTGCAGGTGTTATCGGATCTGCAGTCGCGGCAGGCGTATTCCTGTCCATGTTCGGTTAATCAGAAAGGGAATTAAGAAATGGCACAACTCAAAATTACAGAAACAGTATTGCGTGACTCTCACCAGTCACTCATTGCCACCAGAATGACCACAGAGGAAATGCTTCCCATTCTGGAGCAGATGGATAAAGTGGGCTACCACTCCTTGGAAGCATGGGGCGGCGCAACCTTTGATTCCTGCATGCGCTACCTCAACGAGGACCCTTGGGAAAGACTGCGCACCATTCGCGCACACGTCAAGAACACCAAGCTGCAGATGCTGTTCCGCGGACAGAATATTCTGGGCTACCGTCACTATTCGGACGACGTGGTTGCATACTTTGTGCAGAAGTGCATTGCAAACGGTATTGATATCATCCGAATCTTCGACGCTCTCAACGATCCCCGTAACTTAAAGACCGCGATCGACGCGACAAAGCGCGAGGGCGGTCACGTGCAGGCAGCGTTCAGCTATACCACCGGCCCTGTGTATACCATGGATTATTATGCCAAGTATGCAAAGCAGCTGGAGGAAATGGGCGCGGATTCGATCTGCATCAAGGATATGGCGGGACTGCTCAAGCCTTATGATGCTTATGAGCTTGTCAAAACGCTCAAGGAAAGCACCAGTCTGCCCGTGCAGCTGCATACCCACTATACGGCAGGTCTTGCTTCCATGACGCTACTCAAGGCAGCAGAGGCAGGCGTGGACGTGGTGGACACCGCAATTTCTCCCATGGCAATGGGTACCTCGCAGCCTCCCACAGAGGCATTCGTGGCAGCCGTGCAGGGAACTCCTTACGATACGGGACTTGACCTGGCGCAGCTCAATAAGATCTCCAAGCACTTCACCCCCTTGCGCGAGAAGTATCTGGCATCCGGCCAGCTCAATCCCAAGGCTTTGGCGGTTGACGTCAATGCGCTTCTTTACCAGGTACCGGGCGGTATGCTCTCCAATCTGATGAAGCAGCTTTCCGATGCGGGCAGATCGCATCAGCTGACCGAGGTACTGGAGGAAGTCCCGCGCGTGCGTGCGGACGTCGGTTATCCTCCGCTGGTCACTCCTTCGTCGCAGATTGTGGGTACGCAGGCTGTGTATAACGTGATCATGGGCGAGAGATACAAGACCGTGACCAAGGAATTCAAGGACATCGTGCTTGGCAAGTACGGCAAGACTCCCATGGAGATCGATCCCGCATTTGCAAAGAGCATCGTGGGTGACGCAAAGCGCATTACCTACCGTCCCGCGGACGACCTGGCTCCCGAGCTGGAGGCCATCCGCGCACGCATTCCCGCAGGGCTTGTCGAGCAGGACGAGGACGTTTTGTCCTTTGCGCTGTTCGAGCAGATCGCACTCAAGTTCTTTGAGTACAGAAAGAACCAGAAGTACGGCGTGGACGCAAACGCCGATAAGGCAAACGGCATCCATACCGTGTAAACACGAACAAGGGCAGAGACGATTGTCTCTGTCCTTTTTCACCCCAACAGATCACCCCCACAGGATAAAAGTTTTCGCCCGCCTTTTTCAAAAGGCGGCGGGGACTTGGGGCAGCGCCCCAAGTCGCGCCCGCAGGCGCGAAACTTATCCAATGCCGTTTTTTGGTTCTTTTTTGCGGCTACTCCGTCAAAAAAGAACGGAGAGAATTTTTTTCAATGTTACGTGTCCTAATTCATCCCATTCTTTTCTTTGACACCGCTAGCGCAAAGAAAATGAACCAGTAATTCGCTGCGCGAATTGAAACGCCGAGAATATTTCGCGCCTGCGGGCGCGACGAGGGCGCTGCCCTCGACCTGGGACCTTTTTGGGAAAAGGGCGATCAAAAACTTTCATCCTGCGAGAGTGGGCCGCTGGGGGAAGCGACGCAAAAACTTTTCAAAAGGAGTTTTCCAAATTTGCTTGAAAACATTTGACAAACGCATATTTTTGTGTTATAATAATATGTTAAAATCTATAACTATGCCCAAAGGAGGGATGAGAATGGTTACCATCACGGGCGTGGAAAAAGGAAGCCGTGCGCAAAAGCACGGAATTATACCGGGCGACGTGCTGATTTCGATCAATGACCGAGAGATCCGTGACGTGCTGGATTACCGCTTTCATCTGACCAACCGCACAGTCACGCTGCAGCTGCACCGCGGCGCTGAGCTGCTGACAGTCACCATCCATAAGCAGGAATACGACGATATCGGCCTTGATTTCGAAACACCGCTGATGGATAAAAAGCAGCGCTGCGAAAATAAGTGCATCTTCTGCTTTATCGACCAGCTGCCGGGCGGTATGCGCGAAACGCTGTACTTTAAGGATGACGACTCCCGCCTTTCCTTTTTGCACGGCAACTACATTACGCTGACCAATATGCACGACCGCGACATTGACCGCATCATTGAAATGCATATCAGTCCGGTCAATATTTCGGTGCATACCACAAATCCCGAGCTGCGCTGCTTTATGTTGCATAATAAGCGCGCCGGTAAGGTGCTTTCCTATATGCAAAGATTGGCTGACGCAGGCATTACGCTTTGCGGACAGATCGTGCTTTGCCGCGGTATCAACGATGGAGAGGAGCTTGACCGATCTCTGCGCGATCTGCAGGCACTCTATCCCGCCATGTCCTCTGTGTCCATCGTCCCCGCAGGACTGACGCGCTATCGCGACAAGCTGTACGAGCTGACGCCCTATACTCCCGAGGAATGCGCACGCATTATCGAGCAGGTCAACCGCGTGGGAGATGAGTGCTATGAAAAGTATGGCACGCGCATCTTCTGCTGTGCGGACGAGCTGTATCTGAGTGCGGGGCTGCCTTTGCCAAGCGGTGAATATTACGGTGACTACGACCAGATTGAGAACGGCGTGGGCATGATCACCTCACTTTGCGAGGAGGTTGCCGTGGAGCTGGAATATGCCGATGAATATAAAGCGCAATTCACAAGCGCCAGACATGTCAGCATTGCCACAGGCGTGGCCGCATACGACACGGTCTGCCGACTTGCCGCGCAGCTTGAGCAGACCTTTGACGGTCTGAAGGTCGATGTGTACCGGATCGTCAACCACTTTTTGGGCGAAACCATTACGGTGGCAGGCCTGCTGACAGGCAAGGATATCACCGAGCAGCTGCAGGATAAGCCGCTTGGAGATTGCCTGCTGATTCCCGAAAACACCTTGCGCGCAGGGGAGGATACTCTGCTTGACGACATGACCGTTGACGAGCTGAGCCAAAGGCTGGGTGTTCCCGTGTATCCCTCTGCAAACGACGGCGTTGGCTTTGTCGAGTCGGTGCTGGGCGTAAAACTATGTAATTAAAGGAGGTTTATATAGATGTCTAAACCTGTAATTGCGATCGTGGGGCGTCCCAACGTGGGAAAAAGCACCCTGTTCAATAAACTGATCGGTGAGCGTCGCTCGATTGTCGAGGACGTTCCCGGTGTCACGCGTGACCGAATCTACGGTGAGACCGAATGGAGAGGCAGAAAGCTCGCCATCATTGATACGGGCGGTATCGAGCCCAAGACGGGGGATGTGATCCTGTCGCAGATGAAAAATCAAGCGCAGATCGCCATAGACGACGCGGACGTGATCGTTTTCATGTGTGACGTGCGCACGGGACTGACCGCCAATGACCGAGATATTGCGGTGATGCTCAAAAGAAGCGGCAAGCCGATCGTGCCTTGTATCAATAAGTGCGACCGCATCGGCGATCTGCCTTACGAATTCTATGAGTTCTACGAGCTGGGCTTTGCGTGCGATCCCATCGCGGTCTCTTCCATCCACGGCACGGGCTCGGGCGACCTTTTGGACGCCTGCATGGACTCCTTGGGCGAGTGGGATGATACCGAGGACGAGGACGATACGGTCAAGGTAGCTGTGATTGGTAAGCCCAACGCGGGCAAATCCTCTATCATCAACCGTTTTATCGGACAGGAGCGCATGATCGTTTCGGATATCGCAGGCACAACGCGCGATGCCGTTGATACCCGCGTGGAAAACGACTACGGCAAATTCACCTTTATTGATACCGCAGGCATTCGCCGTCAGGCCAAGATCGACGATAAGATTGAAAAATACAGCGTGCTGCGTGCGCATATGGCTGTAGAACGCGCTGACGTTTGCCTTTTGATGATCGATGCATCCACAGGGATTACCGAGCAGGATGAAAAGATCGCGGGCATCGCGCACGAAGCGGGCAAGGCGACCATTATCGTGGTCAACAAGTGGGATTCGATCGAAAAGGATAATAATACGGTCAAGCAGTATACCGATAAAATCCGCACAGCTCTGGCATATATGCCTTACGCGCCCATTCTGTTCGTTTCCGCCAAGACCGGACAGAGAATTCCCAACATTTACGAGCATATCATGTACGTGCATAACCAGGCCAATACGCGTATCTCGACGGGTATGCTCAACGACGTGCTTGCCGAGGCAACCATGCGTACCCAGCCTCCCACAGACAAGGGCAGAAGACTCAAGATCTACTACATGACGCAGATCAGCGTAGCTCCTCCCACCTTTGTCATTTTCTGCAACAATATCGAGCTGTTCCACTATTCGTATCAGAGATATCTGGAAAACTGCCTGCGCGATACCTTTGGCTTCCGCGGCACGCCCATCAAGCTGATCATCCGTCAGAAGGGCGACGATAAGGTCTGATCTTCTGATTTGCCCGCCCGTCATCCTCGAGCAAGCATTTCTTTGCCAAGATTCTTCGCTTCGCTCGAGAATGACAGGCAAAGAAATGCGCCGCGAAGGATCTTGGGCGGGGAAGAGCAACTATTTGAAAGGAATTTACTATGTTTATCGATAACGTAAAAGTATACCTCAAGGCAGGGGACGGCGGCAACGGTGCCGTGTCCTTCCGCCGTGAAAAATACGTAGCCGCAGGCGGCCCTGACGGCGGCGATGGCGGAAAGGGCGGCAACGTGGTGTTCCGCGTGGATCCCGGTGCCAATACGCTGCTTGCATTCCGCTATCAGCGCAAGTTTATTGCCGAGCGCGGCGGTGACGGTACGGGTGCAAAGCGTCACGGTGCGACCGGTGCGGACGCTGTGGTGCTGGTGCCTCCCGGAACACTGATCAAGGACGTGGAGACAGGCAAGATCATCCACGACATGCATGAAAACGACGGTGCGGACTTTATCTGCTGCCGCGGCGGTAAGGGCGGCTGGGGCAACAAGCATTTTGCCACGCCTACAAGACAGGTGCCGCTGTTTGCCAAGAACGGTACGCGCGGTCAGGAAAAGGAAGTGCTGCTGGAGCTGAAAATGCTGGCAGACGTGGGCTTGATCGGCTATCCCAGTGTTGGTAAGTCGTCGATCCTTGCACGCATCAGCTCTGCAAAGCCTAAGATCGCGGATTACCATTTCACCACGCTTTCGCCCAATCTGGGCGTTGTCAGCACGGGCGGTGAGAGCGGATTTGTGGCTGCAGATATTCCCGGATTGATCGAGGGTGCGGCCGATGGCGCAGGGCTTGGACATGCGTTTTTGCGCCACGTTGACCGCTGCAGACTGCTTTTGCACGTTGTGGACGTTGCATCCGTAGAGTACAGAGATCCCATAGAGGACATCAAAACCATCAATACCGAGCTTGCGCGCTATTCTCCCGAGCTTGCTACCCGTCCGCAGATCATCATTGCCAATAAGATCGACGTGCTGGACCGTGAGCAGGTGGACGTGCCTGCATTTGAGGCGTTTGTCAAGGAGAACGGCTGGGAGCTGATGTACGTCTCCGCCGCTACCGGTGAGGGACTTACGCAGATGATCCGCCGCGTAGCAGACCTGCTTGCCGATCTGCCTCCCATGACCGTATACGCAGCAGAATACGCAGAGGAGGACGCTTACGTGGGAGGCGGTAAGGATACCACCATTACCTACGATCACGGCACATATTACGTAGAGGGTGAATGGCTGTATAATTTGATGGGTACCATCAATTTCAGCGACTACGAATCGCTCAACTACTTCCAGAAGGTGCTGCAAAAGAGCGGTGTGTTTGAGGCACTGGAGCAAAAGGGCTGTCGTGACGGTGATACCGTTTGTATCTACGACTTTGAATTTGACTATATTAAATAAGGAGGTCACGCATGAATATTTGGCATGACATTGATCCTGCAGAGATCACTCCCGAGAGGTTTACCGGCGTGATCGAGATCCCCAAGGGGAGCAAGTGCAAATACGAAATGGACAAAAAGACAGGTATCTGCCGCCTTGACAGAATCCTGTATACTGCAACGCACTATCCTGCGAACTACGGTTTTATCCCGCGCACCTTTGCAGACGACGGGGACCCGTTGGACGTGCTGGTGCTTTGCGACGAGCCGATCTATCCCTTGACGCTGGTTGACGTTTACCCCATTGGTGTGGTGCGCATGATAGACGGCGGTAAGCTGGACGATAAGATCATCGCGCTTCCTTGCAACGATCCCACCTACCGGGACGTCAAATCGCTGGGTGAGCTGCCCAGACACGTCTTTGACGAAATCATGCACTTCTTCACCGTGTATAAGCAGCTGGAAAATAAGCAGACCGCAGTGGAGCAGCTGCATAGCGCAGAGGATGCCAAGCGCATCATCCAAGCTGCAATCGATCAGTACAATATGATGGAAGCCCGCGGCGATTTTGCAGGGCATATGTAAAAATGAGAAGAACGGTAAGTATGGGGAGATACTCCAAGCGGAGTATCTCCCCAGTTCTATTCGCCTTGGGCGAGTGATATTGCTACGCAGTGATATTTGGACTTCGTCCAAGTGATATTTGCTTCGCAAGTTTTAAGGGCGAATAGAATATCACTGTCAGGCGAAGCCAAACAATATCGCTACACGGCGGAGCCGTATAATATCACTCCGACGCAGTCGGAATATCACTCATATAGCAAAAAGAGAGAGCTTTGCGAAATATCTTTTCGCATTACTCTCTCTTTTTTTCGCTAATTTTGCAGCCCCATGGGGCTGCTTTT
>JAZUSJ010000169.1:0-9206 GCA_045606685.1 Eubacteriales bacterium | reverse complement strand
GACCGCAGCGGAGCGAGTTTCAAAGCATTTTGCTTTGAAATGAGAGAAGCGGTTGCGGTGGTGGGGGTTCCCATTTCACCGCTCTCTCACCACTGTATATAAACAAAAGCAGCAGGAATTTGCTCGTTTCAGGACAAATTTCTGCTGCTTTCCGCTAATTTCTCAGCCCCATCGCAAATTCTCCCTTTTCCTTACGATTTTTTGCCCTTGGGCGGTGTTTTTTTCTTTTTTCTGACCGAAAATCCGAAGTCGCCGATCTTTTTGCCCAACGCGAAATATTCTCCGTGCGCAAAGGCGGCAAGATTGGCCTTATCCAGGCGCAGCTTGCCATGCTGGTCGATCAGGCTCTCCTCCACGTCCACGGCCACCACGTCGGCCAAAAACATATGGTGCGAGCCAAGCTCGATGATATCGGTCACGCGGCATTCAAGAGAAAGCGGACTCTGCGCGACCAGGGGACACCTGACCTCGCTTGCCTCTTGCTTTTCCAGCCCGAATTTTTTAAACTTGTCCACCTTGGCACCCGTCAGCATACCGCAACCGTCCAACGCCTTGATCATGTCCGCACTGGTCAGGTTGATCACGAATTCCCCGCTCTCTTTGATCATAGAATAAGAATATCTTCCGGGACGCACCGAAATATACGTCTTTGGCGGGACTGTATTAATGATCCCCGTCCATGCAACAGCCAGTGCGTTTGCATGCTCCATATCACCGCATGTAACAAGCGCGGGAGGGGCGGGTGCAAGCAGCGCACCGCCGCGCCATTTAACCTTTGCCATAAAATTTCCTCATTTTCCATATATTATCTTGATTATATCACGCACTGTTCACGCTGTCAAGATAAAATACTCTTGACAAACGTTCCATTTTTGTGTATAATTGATTATGTATGGAAATGTTTCAAGTGTAACACGAATTTATGTAGGCGGTAAGCTCCGCCAAAGAAAGGATGTATCATGTTAGTACGTAAAAAGACACCCAGAATTTACACCCCTGCAAAGGACGTGCGCGACCTGACTCGTATTTTCAAATCCCACGGTGCAAAAATTGCCTTCCGTTACTACAGGGGCAAGCAGCTGATGGCTATGTCCTACAGCGAATTTTCAGATCTGATCACAGAGCTTGCAGCAGGCTTTGACGCAATCGGCCTTGCAGGCAAGCGAGTTGCCATCATCGGTGAATCCTGCCCGCAATGGATCGCTACCTACCTTGCAACCATCGCAGCAGGCGGTGTTGCCATCCCCATGGATAAGGAGGTTGCAGTTTCCGAGCTGGAGGGCTTTATGACCTTTGCCGAGGCCGATGCCGTTGTCTATACCGCTTGCATGAACGAAAAGTTCAAGCAGACGGTAGAAACCCACCCCACCGTGCAGTATTTCATTCCCGTCAGCACCGAAAAGCTCTCTTACCACGACAACCCCAAGGTCAAGGAATTTGACGAGATCGTTGCAATGGGACAGCAGCACATTCACGACAACCACTACGCGCTCAAGACACCCAAGGATCTGCACCGCATGGCAGTCATGCTGTTCACCTCGGGTACGACAGGCTCCTCCAAGTGCGTCATGCTTTGCGAGAACAACGTGATCTCGGCTGCAAACGCGGCTTGCTCCTGCGTTGACTTCTGCAAGGAGGACACCATTGTTTCGGTGCTTCCCATCCACCATACCTACGAGCTGTGCATCGATATCGCCGCTCTGATCTACGGTATGGAGGTCTGCATCAACGACAGCCTCAAGCACGTTATGCGTAACTTTGAACAATTCAAGCCCACAGGCCTGCCCCTCGTTCCCCTGTTCGTCAACACCATGGACAAGAGAATTTGGGAAACCGCACGCAAGAAGGGCAAGGACAAGGTGCTCAAGGGCGCCATCAAGGTTTCCGGTGCCGCAAGAAAGATGGGCATCGACATCGGTACGGGGCTTTTCAAGGACGTTACCGGTGCATTCGGCGGCAGACTGGTCAAGATCATCTCGGGCGGCGCACCGCTCAACACCTCTGTCGTTGCAGACTTTGATGCGTTCGGCATCCAGATCTGCGAGGGCTACGGCATTACCGAATGCTCTCCCCTTGTTGCCGTCAACCCCTACTATGCACCCAAGCTTGGCTCGGTAGGCCCTGCTGTTGAGTGCTGCCGCGTACGTATCGATCCCGATCACATTGACGATCAAGGCCGCACCATCGGTGAGATCCAGGTCAAGGGCGACAACGTCATGCTCGGCTACTACAAGAACGAGGAAGAAACCGCCAAGGCCTTCACCAGAGACGGCTGGTTCCGTACAGGTGACTTGGGCTACATGGACGAGGATAAGTATATCTTCATCACAGGCAGAAAGAAGTCCGTGATCGTGCTTGAAAACGGCAAGAACGTATTCCCCGAGGAGATCGAAGAGCATCTTGAAAACATTGACACCATTGCCGAATGCGTTGTGCTTGGCAGACAGACCGACGATGGCATCAAGCTGACCGCTGTGATCTATCCCAACTACGACAAATTTGACAAGGACACCGCTCCCGAGCAGATCCAGGAAACCATTTCCAAGCAGATCAAGGAGCTGAATAAGTCGCTGGTTGCTTACAAGCAGATCCGCATCATTGAGTTCCGCTCCACCGAGTTTGAAAAAACGACCTCCAGAAAGATCAAGAGACACCTGGTCAAGTAAAAAATTACGGGGCTGCCCACGTGGGCAGCCCCGATTTTTTCAGTTTCTTTCATACACCATAAACGCAAAAACGATACTCACGCAAAGCAAAACACAGCTTGCAAGCACCGCATACGCGCCAAGCAAGGCAACCAGGAAATTGCCCAGAGCCGCACCCAGCGCAAAGGCTGTCAGCGCAACACCAAACAAAAGCAGCTGCACACCGTTGCCCCTTGCATTTCCAAATGCGCATTCCATGCCGTGATGCACCGCACTGCGCAGGTTCCCGATGCACATGGTGGTTGCCACGCGGATGCTCAAGAATGATGGGAAGCTTTCCAGCTGCATGCCGCACACGAACGAGATCAGGGCGGTTGCGATCAGGTGATTATCATCCGCGACCAACGACACCACGATCAGAATGATGATCTCAAAGATCAGCGTGCGCCATTTGTGCATAAAGGGCTTCCAGCCCTTGTGCATTCTCTCCAGCACAAACGCAACTGCCACACCGCCCGTAAAGGCAAGAATGGGCCAAAGATACGCTAAGGACTGAAAAAACTCTCCCCTCACCATGTTGATACAGAACAAGAGAATATTTCCTGTTTGCGCGTAGGCAAACACGCCCTCGCAATACAGATATGAATATGCATCCATGCACCCTCCCGACATGGCAAGCAAGGCAAGCAGCAGGACAGGGGCAACCTTTCTTTTGAAATCCTTCATGAAATCCATCCCAAATCAATAATATTTTTCGATCAAAGGCTGTGCAAGACAAGCCGTCAGACCACGCTCGGCACACAGCGTCAGAATCGTATAGCGGTCACGAACCGTGTGCGCCTCGGTCAGCATACGGCGCATGAGCGCACGGCTGACACCGATATCGCGAAAGCGCACGGGGCATCCCAGCCCTGCCAACAGCTCTCTGACAGAATCGGGAGAAGGCAAGGTATCCGCCAGCGCCCAAACCTTTTGATACTCTTTGCAAGGCACCTTGGCCATGGAAAGGTAGTGATACAGCTCCAGCGAGATCAGCGTGCCAAGTCCTACCTTAACGCCGTGCATGGGGATCGGCTCCCCGCGACGCGCAAAATCCATCTCCAGATAATGCGATTGATGATGCTCGCTGCCGCTTGCAGGGCGCGAATTGCCGCACAGCGCCATGGAAAGCCCTGCCGTGATCAGCGCGTCCATCAGCTTTTCCACCGAGGCGGGATGGTTTTGCACAAGTCCCGTATAAGCATTCATGCATTCTCTCCTTGCCTTTTCCATCATGGCAAAGGCCTCTTGCCGGATTTCTTCACCGTTGATGATATTCGAGAGCTGCCAATCTGCAAGGCAGGTATATTTTCCGACGATATCGCCAAAGCCTGCGGCCGTCATGATACGCGGCGCGGTGACGATGATATCCGGATCGATCAGCACGTGCGCAGGAGGATTGACCGTATCGGTCACCTTAAAGCCGCCTCGCATAAGTGCAGCACCTGCCGAGCAATAGCCGTCCATGCTGGCAGCCGTTGCAAGCACACCGCTCGGCACGCCTGCCTGCGTTGCTGCCGATTTGGCCATATCGTTCAGCGTGCCGCTGCCGACGGCCAGCATGTAATCCACGCTTTTTGCCGCCGCCAGTGCGCATGCGCATTTGTCCTCGGTGGGCAAAAGCTGTGCATCGGCATACGGCACGTTGGCAACAAGACAGCCCACGCTGCGCATCTGCTGCTTGATCCGCTCCGTATAGGGCGCGGTATTGACGTCGTACAGTACCGCTACACGCTTGCCCGCCACGTCTGCCAAAAAGGGGGCAAACCCGTCCCGATTCTGATAACATACCTGTATGCTCATGCGTTTCCGATCCTTTCAAATAAGACTTCGGAGGAATCCTCTGCCCTCCATAATGTCACTTTGGTATACTGCCCATGCTCGGGGTGTCTGCCTGCCTCGGAAAAATAGTATCGGCCGTCCCCGATGGCACACATCCCCGTCGAGCCGTGCGCAAAGCGGCTTTGTGCGCAAAGCTGCAGCTGCGCGATCCCCTCGCCGTACGCGTCATGCACGCCTACGGTGGGCGCGTCCTTGCCGTCTATGACAAACAGACTGTAATTCTCAAACTGCGGCTTTTTGCCGGGATAGACCGCCGCCAGCCAGCGTTGACCGTACGCATCGTATTCCAGATTCTGCACGCCCCAGTTGGTGTTTCCCGTATATAAAAAGTACTTGCCTACAGGACGCGCACCGCTCTTGTGCATATCATCCTGTCGGAGCGGCCGTGCTACGGTCTGCCACCAATCGGCAGCGTCATAGGTCAGGATCACCTGATAATCGTTATCCGTGCGCGTCACGTCACCGTACACACCGTAGCAAATATTCAGATATTGCATGCCGTCCGTGCAGCCCCACATAGGCCCCCACGCGGTGCCGTCAATGCCGCTGCACGCATACTTGTGCGAAAGCTCCTTGCCGTCCAATTCCACCGTGGCCTCAAAATCCTCCACCACGTCCGGCAGATACACCGTGCGCACGATTCCGTCGCGCTCAGCGTCCATGCCCATGCGGTCGATGCGATCCACGTCAAACACAGCGCAATAAAACGCGTTGGTCACCTGCTTGTCCGCCATGTCAAGATGCTGCAGAATGCCCTTGCCGATGGCATCGTTTTTATATTCCAGCGAGCCGTACACGCGTCCGTCCGCCTCGCAGAAATCAATACAGCCCAAATGCCCGATCAAGCCCTCCACGCTGCCGATCACGTTGCCCGAAAGATCGGATTTGATCAGCTTGGTGGTAAAGGAATAGTAAATATAGCCCTTGACCGTATCCACGGCAATGCCCTGACAATGGCATGCACCGTGATATCCCGAAAAAATGCTGCTCGGCAGATCCATATCGCGTCCCCTTTCATGCATATATCTATATTATACTGCGCAAGTCCGCGAAAGTCAAGGGCGAGAATGCCCAATCCTCGGCCAAGCCTTGCACATCACTCGATTTTGTGTTATAATGGCATTGCTGGGACTCATGCAACCAAAAGTTGCGCAATAGTTGGTGGATTGCAACCACAAATCATGATACAATGATAGCGGAGGTGATATATATGTCCATCGGACAAAGAATCAGTGAGCTCAGAAAATCCAATGCACTTTCGCAGGAATACGTGGCGGAAAGACTTGGCGTAACGCGGCAGGCAGTATCCAAATGGGAAACCGACCTCAGCGCACCCGACACCTACAATCTGATCGCCTTGGCAGAGCTGTTTGGCGTATCGGTAGAGTATATTGCTACGGGAAAGCAAACGGAGCAGCCCCGCCCGCCGGAACCGCAGCAGACAAAATTGCAGCAGCCTGAAGCACCGCAGACACCGGTGCATGGCAAAATCGGTGTGCAAAAGATCATCGGCTTTATTTTGCTCGGGGCAGGTCTTCTCTCCCTGATTTTGGGTGTGCTTCTGTCGGGAATCCTGCTGTTTTTATCCGTCTATCTGATCGTGGGTGGGATTTTGTGTCTTGCCCTGCGAAAAAACGTCGGTTTGATAACAGCTTGGGCCTTTTGGGGCATGACGTTTTTGATATTCGGTCTTCTGACACGCATAAATCTTTTCTTGATCTTCAACCCGGATATCTACCAAGGGATTTCAGCACCATCGCGGTTTGAGATCATCTCATTCGCCTATTGGATTTGGTTCGCCATCTTGTTGGCAGTGACCGTTGTACGGATCATCAAAAAGGCGAGAAATCGTAAAAAAGATGAGTGAGATATGCAAGGCAGAACCAAGCGAATCATTAAAAAAAAGGGCTGCGCCGCGATTGCTCGCGACGCAGCTTTTGTATTTGGATAGATGTGTGAAATTCAGATCGTGCCTGTGACGACCAGCGTGGTCTGTCCGGGCGTGACCTCGACCGTGCCGTCGGGACGGCGGGCAAAGGTAGCTGCAGGCACGGTGATTACGCTTGTCACCGTGGCAAACTCGCCCGTGGCTGCATTATAAACGTAGCCCGTCCCCTCAGTCAGCACCTCTCCGTCCAACGTCACGGACGTGATGTCCAGAACGGGATCAAAGGTATCGGTCACCTGCACGTTATCGGTCGCCACGGCAGCCGTATTGCCAAAGTTCTGAATGACAAAGGTGTAGGTGATGGTCCCGTTCTCTGCCACAGAGGTGGGAGAGAGTGCCTTGGTAATGCTCAGCAAGGGCTGATCGGCTGTTGTCACGGTGGCAAAAGCCGAAAGAGGCTCAGGCACACCGTTGCCTGTCACGATAGCGGTGTTCGTGATCTGTCCGTTCACACCCAGAGGAGCTGCATCCGTGACCTCAGCCTCGTAGATCAGCACCGCATCACTGCCTGCAGGAAGCGTAATGCCACCAAAGACCAGCGGCTGCGTCTGCTCGGGAATTGGCTCGGGCTGCAGCACACCGTCCACATACAGCAGCACGCTGCCCGGCACGAATGCCAGCGGGTACAGCGGAGTGCCGCCAAAATCAAATGCGCCCAGATCGTCATTAAGAGTGATCCCGGTCAGGGGCGTCGTTCCCGAATTGACAAGGGCTACGGCATACGTGACGGTATCCCCTGCCGTATAGGTGTCGGAAAGTGCGGTCTTGGTAACCGCAAGCGTTTCAAGGAAGGTACCGACTACGGTGTTGGAATCCACCGATCGGCCATTGTAAGAAAGTGTTGCTCTATTGGTAAAGGTTGCCATAAATTTTCTCCTTATTTGTCTTGGGCAAAGCTGCCCATGGGCAGGTCCGCCCTATCGACAGTATATGAGAAAATGCGACAAGTGTTGCGCAAGCAACAGCCTGCAGATCAGGCCTTTCTTTTCTTGCCAAACAGCGGTTCGTCATTTGCGCACAACCAAGCACCGATCACCATCAGCGCAAGGGCGATAAAATACGTATAGGGCGGCCACTGACGGAAGATCAGCAGCGACAAAAGCGTACCGATAAACGGCGCGACTGCATAATACGCGCTGGTTCTGGCCGCGCCAAGCAGTCTTTGCGCATACACGTAGAAAAAGATGCTCAACCCGTACGCAACAAAGCCCACGCACAGCACCGCAAAAATGCTCCACAGCACCGTGATCCTTTCGCCCAGGCAAAATCCGATGATCACGGAGCCAAGCCCCGAAAAAATCCCCTTGAGCAACACGATCTGCATGGGATCCTTGGACGAGATTTTGCGCGTGCAGTTGTTCTCAAATCCCCAGCAAACGCAGGCAAGCAGGATAAACAGCGAGCCGAACGAAAACTGCAGACCGGACAGATCCTCAAACGACAGCAGCGCGCACGAAAGCGTCACACAAAGAATACCGCCCCACAGGCGCGGACTGATCCTTTCCTTGAACACCACCAGCGCAATGATCGAGGTTGCTACGATCTCAAAATTATTGAGCAAGGAAGCGTTTGCGGCAGTCGTGGCACGCAGGCCGATCAAAAGACAGATGGGCGCAGCTATATCCAAAAGGATCATGGCCAACGTGTACGGCAATTCCTTTTTGGTCAGTCTTGCCTCCACACCTTTGGTTTTGCGCGCCATGCGGAACAGCGCGATCACGCCCATGCCAAGCCCTGCACCAAGGTACAGGAAGCCTGCCATCAGCGTAGGCGGCATAAAATCAAGCAACAGCTTGGATAAAGGAGAATTCAAGGCGTATAAGGCAGCCGCCAGAATGGCCAGAAATATACCTGTACTGATGGATTTTTTCATGAGAATAGCTCTTTCTGTTTGATAGCGCGTCATGCCTCGCGGCTTGTGACGACGGTCGTTTTTGTTGCCATATCGCCAAGCGTCTGATTGGTCGCAAGCAGCATGAACGCTTCGATCGGATAGAGAAAGAAAAAGAGATTGCGGAGAATCAATTTAGACACGGACGGCAGAGCATTGGTTTGAACGTCTATGACGTGCAGCCCCAGGATGCGCTTTGCGACACTGCGTCCCTTGAGCATCACGTCGCGGAGAACAAAGATCGTAGGGTAAGATAAGAAAAACAGCACGAACAATCCTACCCCCACAGCACGCAAGCCATGCGTTTGGGTATATTCCCAAAAGAGCCACGCATATGTGACACCGGGAATGCCCGAAAGGATCCAGTCAATGATCCAGGCCAAAATTCTTTTCAGTTTGAGCATGGCAGCCTCCAAAATCAATGTGTTGTTTATGCGTATTCATTGTAACATATATCGTGGTGCAAGTCAAGAGGAACCAAAGAAAGGTGAAATTTGCCCTTTTTTGTAAAGAAGGAGGACGCAATGGGTAATCCGTAGGGGTTCCCCCTCCCGCGGATTTGGAATTGTTTACAGACAGGAGGAGAAACGCCTTCCCTACAGAAATTACCGAGCGATGAGAATCCGCCGGTGCTGCAGCCAATGCAAAAAGGAGCGGCACTAGAGTACTCGCCTGCGGCGAGAATTCCCACGCCCTTCGTCTGGAGAATGTCTCGCTGCGCGAGCCGCTCTCCGACCTTCGGGCGGGGAATGCGAACCTGATCCGCTACACCTTCGGTGTGCGGAGCAACGGTGTGAAGCGTTAGTGCCGCAGCCAATAGAAAGAGGGAGCACACGCGTGT
>JAZUSJ010000168.1:0-8228 GCA_045606685.1 Eubacteriales bacterium | reverse complement strand
GGCGTCACGCCTCTGCCCGAGTGCGCAATGCCCTCCAAAAGGTCCAAATAACAGCTTGACTCCTCCACCTCAACGCGCACGGCTTCAATATGGATAAAGCGCTGCGACGCAGCATTGACGTAGGAAGACAGCCTTCTGTCTAAAGCGTCATCCGAATGTGCCGCAACCAGGATCTCCCCACCGCGCAGCTCAGTGACAAGCAGCGTGTGATAAAAATCCCCCTCAGAATCGGCCAGCTGCACCACGTCGCCCGGAGCAACCTCAGCTCTGCCCACCTCGCGTCCGTAAGGCCCCGTGCCGCCGTTTTCCATGGCAAAGCCGGGCGCGCCCGTAAAGAAATCGTAAAAGGCCTCCACACCGCTCCAGGCAGGTGCGCGATCGGTGGGGGAAACGTAATACCACCCGAACGTGGGGGTAAAATTCATCTCGCAGCTGCCTGCTAAAACGCACTGCGATACAAAGCTTGTGCAATCTCCGCCGTATCCCGTGAAATTGATAAACAGCGGACTGCGCGAGCGCGCCCATCGACGCGCATATTCGACCGCACGCGTGCGGTCATAAGGCTTGTAAAGTAACATAGCAACCCTCCTCTGCTCCCAAACAGAATATGCAAGAGAGACGGAATGGGTGCTTTTATGCAAAACGGACCGTCAGCCTATGGTGCGACGGTCCGTATGTATTATTTTGCGTATTTGTTGTACAGGCTGACGTGGTCGTCAATATACTGCTCACTCTTGCTTGCAAAGCCCGTAACGCAGATGTACGCTTCACCGTTCTCCCCCTCGGCATAGGACACAAGACAGCTCTTGGCCTGATCGGTCAAGCCGGTCTTGGCAGCCGTAATGGTCAGATTGGCAGGCTTGGTGGAGCCGCTGCCGTAGTAGCTGCTTACGCGGTCAACGAGATACCCGTGCTTGAGATAATAGGTCAGCGTTTTGTCACCCGATGGCCAATAGAAGGGTGCGTTGAATTCCTTGGTGGACATGATCTTGGCGCAAAGCTCGTTCTGCATCGCGTAGGACATAATGGCAGCCATATCGCGGCAGGTGGTATAATGGTCGTCATCGTGCAGGCCTGTTGAATTGGTAAAGTGCGTACCCGTCAAGCCAAGCTCCTGTGCCTTTTGATTCATCAATTCCACAAAGGCCTGCTCCGAGCCTGCTATGTAATTCGCCATTTCCAGGCAAGCCACACCGTCGGAGGCAAGAATGATGGCATACAGCATACCCTCCACGGTCAGCACGTCCCCTACGGAGTCCTTGGACACCAGCACGCCGGAGGAACCCTGCGCGGCCATTGCCTGTTGCGTTTCCTTTGTTACCGCGATATTATCCTGCAGACTGCTTTGGTGCGGCAAATGCTCCACGGCAACCAGCAGCGTCATAACCTTGGTCATGGAGGCGGGATACATGCGGTCATCTGCGCGCTCACTTGCCAGCACCTTGCCGGAACGCATATCGATCACGATGCTGTATTCCGAGTAAGTCGTGCCACCATCGATCGCTGCTCCGTTCCCCTCGGGAATCACCGATCCGCCCGATGCGTTGCCCGCAAAGGGATAGGTGGCATCGGGATCCTTGCCTGCGGGCTGCTGCTCTTCCCCTTGGTCGTTGGGTGAAAACAGATCCAGAATACCCGCCCAGATGCTCTCAAAGAAGGAGGGCTGATCCTCGTCCGGCGTCTTATCCTGCCCGCCCGTGACCGTTTCAGTCCAATTTGAGCCGGGCGTTTGGGTAATGGGAGGCGTATCGTTTCGGTCAAGCAGCGGCACGATGACCAGCTGCACAACGAAAAAGCCGCCCAGCACCAATACCAGCAGTACGGCAAGGATGACTGCAAGAAAGGTCAGCTGCTTGATCTCAGGGCCGCTGCTCGGTGATTTTTGTGGTTTTTTCTGTTGGTTCATATATATCCTCTTGTACAAACATTCTTTGTATATATGTTACCATAAAATCATCGATATGTCAAGGTAGGCAGCAATAAAAAGAAGATCCCGCAACCCATTGCGAGATCTTCTTTTCTTCGGTTTGAATCTTAACCCAAGGTGTGCCAGTTGATCAGTACGTACAATGCGATAACGATCACAACAAGCAGCACAGAACCAACGATGGTCAGCTTAGAGAACAGCTTATCCATATCGTTGCCCTTGGTCTTGCCAAAGAAGGTGTCAGCACCGCCTGCGATAGCGCCGGACAGCCTGTGGTCCTTCGAGGACTGCATCAACACTGAAACAACCAGACCAACAGACAGGAGCATCAAAAGAATGGACAGTGCGAATACAACACCGCCGACAACCTCTGCACCTGCATTGCTTCCCCAGCCGCTGATAGCTACAAAAAACTTGCTCATTGTATATATCCTCCGTTTCAAATCATCCTATGATGCGGGATTTCTCCCCGGTCAATCGACCGCCATACCATGGTATTATATCATAGTTTCTTTCAAATTGCAATAGGTTGTCGGAAAATTTTTATAAAAATCATAATCTTTTGCAAAGATTTCAAAAAATCCGTTCGCGCATTGGCAAATCTGACCAAATCCTCTTGCACGATCGGGAATTTTGTGGTACAATAATCCCACAAACAGCCTTATCTCTTCCTTATGGCAATATATGAAAGGAGATCGAAAATGAAAAAAACGCTTTCCATTTTGCTCTCCCTGCTGCTTTTGCTTTGCTTGCTCGGCACGATTTCGCTCGCGCACGCAAGTGAGGCGGACACGGGAGTGGAAACACTCAGCTTTGCCAAAAACGGCTCTTCGGGCGCGCCCTACATGAGCGGCCTGAACGTCCCCGTGGGATATCGGTTCACGGTAGATCCCGCCAAAAAGCTGCTGCAGATCAACGTGTGCGATTTTGCCACCTACAGCAACAACACCAACCGCGGCACCTTCAAGCTGTACCGCTGGCAGGGGGATTACGCCTCCACCGTGGCAAGCCAGCCCTTGTACGCACGCGAGATCGTCAACCACGCAGACCACTCCGATCTGACGCTGGACGTCCCCTCGGACGACAAGCTGACGGGCGAGCTTTATTTTGAGGTCATTTGCCTGGAGGGTACCAGCTATACCCCCTGGAATGCAGGGGACGGCCAGGCGGCCGAGCGCCCCGGTAAGGTGACCGGTATGCAGGCGTACCTGGGCGGCAACGAGGCTGCCCCCTTCTGGTGCAGCGTGACCATTGCCGACATGGTCAGCATCACCGAGCAATACCCCAGCTCCTTTGCATACGACTTTACGGGGCAGATCCCAGACGTCAAGGCGCAATTCGGTCTGAATGAAATGATGATGGTGGAGGTCTCCCCCACCGCGACCGAGGGCTACGTGACCTTTACCGCCAAGGGCGACGATCCCTACTTCAAATTCGGGGACGAATTCAATCCCACGGGGCATGGCACGGATCTTGCGTACGTGGTCATCAGATACCGCACCACCGCCGCCATAGGCAAGGGCGAATTTTTCACCAACCGCTCGGGCGGTGCGCATTGGGGCAACGACGGCACGCACGTGGAATGGAGCTACAATAACGACGGCCAATGGCATTGCGTGGTCATAGACTGCACCGCCACCGCCTGGGGCAAAGCGGCAAACGAAACGCTTTACGCCTTCCGCTTTGATCCGCTGGCATCGGGCGCATCGGCAGGCGACAGCATTGACGTGGCCTACATCCGCTTTTTTGCAAGCGAGGACACCGCACGCGCCTTTGCCACGGCCGAGGATCCCTCGCTCAAGCCCAAGGTCAATACCTATAAGATCGACTTTATGGTAGAGAGCAAGCTGATATACAGTCTGACCTACACCGACGACGGAGCGCCCTTCAAGGAGCCCGTCGTACCGCACGTGCCGGGCAAGAGCGGCGCGTGGGAGCCTTACTCGCTGGAAAACGGCGGGGATCTGGTGGTCCACGCGGTCTATACCGATGCATGGACAGAGCCCGAGACCGCCAAGGTTGAGCCCGAGGTGCAGACCAATGCACCCGAAAAGCCCACGGCAGACGAGCAAACCACAGAGCAGGAATCCGAGCAAGCACAAGAGCAGCCCGGGGGCTGCCGCGCCGTGACTGCGCTTTTGTTGCCGCTTTTGCTCTGCGCCCCGCTCCCCATGATCAAAAGAAAGGAGGCTGCACAATGAAGCGCTCGCTTTTGCAATGCTTGATCGCGCTTTTGCTTTTCTGCATGCTTGCAAGTACGCTGGCGGCCTGCAATCCCGCAAAAGATCCCCAAGCCTCCACCGATTCAAATACGGGATCGGAAAGCACCCAAGCCCCCGAGCAGCCTTCCCTGCCCGACAGCGACGTTCCGAGAACGGACGCCTTTATCACCACCAGCGATCTGATCCTTCCGGAATACACCTATTCCGAGGATGATCCGAACAACAACGGCATCCTGCCCGCCACGCGCGACGTTTTTGCCGACACGTGGGTGGCAACCGACGGTGCTGACCGCTCCCTGCCCGATGCCGCGGATACCAAAGATCCCTCGGCAAACCTGGTGGGCGTGTTCTATTTCCTTTGGAGAGACCGCGACCAGAGCACCATCTCCGAAATTCCCGCCTCCGACCACTATGCCGCATATCTGCAGGGCGGCACGGATCAGCTTTACAAGGTCATGCAAGAGGGCGGTGAGGGACATCCGCACTATTGGGCAGAGCCTTACTTCGGCTACTACTCCTCCAACGACGAATGGGTGCTGCGCAAGCACGCCTACATGCTTGCAGAAGCGGGCGTGGATTTCGTTTACTTTGATATTACCAACAACAATACCCATAAGGTCAGCTACGAAGCTCTGCTCAAGGTCTGGGAAGAGGTACGCAAAGAGGGCTATGCCGTTCCCAAGATCGTATTTCTGTGCGGTGCGTACGACGCGGAATTTGCCGAGCTTTACGCAAACCTGTATGCTCCCGGGCTTTACGAGGATCTTTGGTTTTACTGGGAGGGCAAGCCGCTTCTGATGCTGACCGACGACGTGACCATGACGCCCGAGCAAAAGGAATTTTTCACCATCCGCTATTCCTGGTCGATCGGTGCCTCCAACTGGTACACAAAGCGCAAGGGCGAGAATTGCTGGGCATGGAGCGGCAATACCCAAAGCAAGGGATACGGTGAAAACAAGGGCGATTTTGAGCAAATGTTTGCCATGTGCGGCTTTTGGGCCACCAATATGTTTGGCTTTAAGGCAGGCCGCAGCTGGGCAAATCGCCGCGTTCCCGAGTACCAAGGCAACTGGGACTTCGGATATGCGCTTATGAACACCACCACGGGCCTTGGCCTTGCCTACGAAGAGCAATTTGAAAAGGTCATCAAGAACAATCCCCCCGTGCTTATGCTGACAGGCTGGAACGAATGGATCGCAGGCAGATGGTCGGGCGCAGGCGCAGGTGCTGCGGGCGCAGGACAGATCCTTGCAGGTGAATACACGGTATCAAACGATCCAAGCTCCCCCCACACCACCTATTTCGTTGACCAGTTCAACCCCGAATTCTCCCGTGACCTTGAGCCCATGAAGGGCGGCTTTGGTGACAATTACCTGTATCAGACCGCCAAGAATCTGCGCACCTACAAGGGTACGCGTCAGATCGAATCCGCCTTTGGCCAATGGGCCATCGACATCGACGGCTCGATCGGCCAATGGTACGCAGTCGGCCCCGAATACCGCGATTACGAGGGCGATATCGTTGACCGCGTCTCCCCCGGCCACGTGGGCGGCAACGAGAACGGCATGTACGTCAACTTCTCGGGCAGAAACGACATTGTGACCGCCAAGGTTTCAAGCGACTCCTCCTATCTCTATTTCTACGCGGAATGCGCCGATGCCATCACCGCCCCCGAGGGCAACCGCTGGATGAACCTCTTTATCAACGCGGACTGCGACGACGCAACTGGCTGGTACGGCTACAACTTTATGATCAACCGCTCGCAATCTGACGGCTACGTTTCTGTGGAAAAATTCGTTGGCACCGACACGTGGGCATTCGAGAGCGTCGGCAGCGCGAAATATACTCTTTCGGAAAACGTTTTGCAGATCAGGCTGGCAAAGGATCTGATCGGTGCGGGCGACACCTTTGATTTCAAGTGGGCGGACAATTCGGTTCCCACGGGCGATATCATGGAATTTTTGGATCAGGGCGACGCAGCCCCGAGCGGCAGATACAACTACCGCTACACCACCGCCTCCACCTCCGTCAAGCTCCCCGACGCGCTGAGCGAGGACATGATCGTGCTAAAATCCCGCTCCTACAACGCATTCGTGGGCGGCAAATCAACAAGACTTGTTGAGGACAACACGCTTGGCGTGCTGCTGGCAAGCAACGACGCTATCTACCTTCCCGTCTCTTTCTTGGAATCCCTCGGATTTTCCTGCCAAGGACAGACCGCGTTCAACCATTACGGCATGCAATACGTCAAGGCAAACGAGATCATCGAGGTCGCCGGTAAGCAGATCACGCTGACGGCAGAGGGCTTGGTCGTGATCGCGGACGAGCTGATCACGGACGAGGACACCCTGCGCATCCTGTACCGCTCGCTGAGCTGATCATTCCCCACGCGGGAGTGCGAACGCATCGCACTCCCGCATTTTTCACGCACAATTCGGTAAATCTACACCCAAGAAAGGCATTTTTTATTGACAAATGCGCTAATATTTGTTATAATTGTAACACCAAAACGAAAGAAGGGATGGCTAATGACTAAAAAATCTCTTATTTTTCTGATCTTTACGGTCGTTGTTTGCGTGCTTTTCATATCAGTGGGCAGCGTGATCGCCTATGCCGAATCCGCTCCTGACACCTCGGTTGACACAGCCGCACCGGATGACGCAGAAGTGATCACCGAGGATATCGCCTCGATCGAATCCTTTGGCGACGAAGGCGTGTGGTCATTCTTGATCCAGATCTTTATTCTGATCCTGGCTCTGCTTGTGGGCAACATTCTGCGCCGCAAGATTCCCTTTATCCGCAAAAGTCTGATTCCCACATCGCTCTTGGGCGGTCTGTTGATCCTGCTGCTCAAGCTGCTCCCCTTTTATGATAATATAGTCAATCAGGCCACCATGGAGATCATTACATATCATGCGCTCGGCATCGGCTTTATCGCGCTTGGCCTCAAACAGGCTAAGGATTCGCAAAAAACCAGCGCAGGCAAGGTTATGGAAACGGGCATTCTGACCGCTGCAACCTACGTCATTCAAGGCCTTGTGGGCCTTGCCGTGACTGTGGTACTGTTCTATCTGATCGGCTTTTTCCCCGGCGGCGGTGTCATTCTGGCGCTCGGCTTTGGTCAAGGCACGGGACAGGCGCTCAATTACGGTAAAATGTACGAGACAGACTTTGGCTTCGTCGGCGGCACAACGTGGGGCTTGACCATCGCAACGGTCGGCTTTATCGTGGCAAGCGTCATCGGCGTCATCTATATGAACATCCTGCGCAAGAAGGGCAAGCTCAAGCTGCGCAGCGAGGAAGGCATCAAGGACACCTTGGAGGACTTTGTCAGCGAGGGAGAGATCCCCGTGACCGAGTCGGTGGACAAATTCACCATCAACTTCTGCATGGTCTTCTTAGTCTACGCGATTGCTTACCTGATCATGCGCCTGATCAACATCAATCTGATCTGGGGCTTTAACTTCCTGCTCGGCACCATTCTTGCGGCTGCAGTACGCTGGGTAATCAAGATGCTCAAAAAGGGCAAATTGATGCACCGTGAGCTGACCAATAACTACCTGCTCGACCGTATCAGCGGCTTTATGTTCGATCTGATGATCATTGCAGGCGTTGCTGCGATCGACCTCTCGCAGCTCTCGGGCATGTGGTGGCAGCTTTTGATCGTGTGCGCGCTGGGTGCCATGGCAACCTTTATCTATCTGCGTCTGGCTTGCAATCACCTCTACCCCGATTACCCCAACGAAGCATTCTTCTCGATGTTCGGTATGCTGACGGGAACGGCCAGCAACGGTATGATCCTTTTGCGCGAGATCGATCCCAAATTTGAAACACCCGCAGCCAACAACTTAGTGCTGCAAGGCATTCCCGCCATCGCCTTTGGCGGCGTGCTGCTTCTGCTCTTCAACATCTGCGATACCATAGAGCATTGCTGGCTGGTGCTGGCGGTCTTGGCTGCCGCCTGGGTGATCTACACCATGATCCTGTTCCGCAGGGCTATCTTCAAAAAGGCTTATGCAAAAAAAGCGGCCAAAAAGGCCAAAAAATAATCCGTCACTTGACAGAAAGCTCCGACACGG
>JAZUSJ010000167.1:0-18151 GCA_045606685.1 Eubacteriales bacterium | reverse complement strand
GCGGTGAAGGATTATCTCGTCAGACTTCTTGACAAACAAGCTTTTGACAAGGCAGGACTCATTTACGGCATGGGACACGCCGTTTACTCACTTTCCGATCCGAGAGCGGACATTCTGCGCTACTATGCCGAGAAGCTGTCGATAGAGAAGGGACTTCACGAAGAGTTTGAGCTTTACCAAATGATTGAAAAGATGGCTCCCGAGATCATTGCAGAAAAGCGCAAGATGTATAAGGGTGTCAGCGCGAATGTGGACTTCTATTCGGGTATGGTCTATAAAATGCTCGGACTGCCTTATGAGCTTTTCACACCCATCTTCGCCATTGCACGAATCGCAGGCTGGAGCGCACACCGTATGGAAGAAATACAGAACGCAGGTAAGATCATACGTCCTGCTTACATAAACGTAAAAGAAGAAACAGAGTATGTATCCTTGAAGGATAGGTAAGCTCGAAGTACCGTGACAACCAACGGTATCAACGCTCGTTCTTGACATTTGACAATGGTCATGATATAATTCCTCAAGACCATCTTTTGGAGGCACACATGAAACCGGGAAAAGTAAAATTGTTCGTTTCATATATACTGACGCTTATCATCTCATTTTTTATCACGGTAGCGGGCATCAATCTGCCAAACGCACCCGAATTGATCATCGTTCTTTCGGTGATTGCCGTCATGCCGCTTATCATGCTTGCTTTGAACTTCATGCTTTCCATGCGCTTTATGAAAAAGCTCAAGAGTATGAAGATAGCGGAGGGGAATGCCTTCTTGCTCAGTCACCGCGATGACGCTGAAAAAACGACCGCAGAAAAGCTCAGGCAGCTCAGACGCATTCGTCATTCAACAACGGTGTATACGGCATTGATGCTTTTCGCTGCTGCCGCGATAGCCTTGCTTGGCGGTGTGCTGGGATTGGAATTTCCGCCTGCCATCGTGATCTGCGTCATCTATGCATGGTTGGTCATGGCTTCGGCCGTCCTGCGAATTCACGCAAGAAAAAGGATTGATATCCCTAAGGATGTCGCGGTACTGTCACCCCAAGAATATCCTTTGATTTATTCCATGGCACGTAAGGCAGCGGACGCTGTAGGCAGCAAGGATGAGATCGTCATTCTTCCTAACTGGGATTTTTCCGCAAGCATCATCCGCGACAAAGGAAGATATCTGCTCCGTATCGGTGTGATCCTGCTGCACGTCTTGTCCGAGCAGGAGCTTTACAGCATTATGCTGCATGAATTTGCGCATGTGACCGATGAAAAGAAAGCACATTATAAAGAGGAACAGTATCAGGATTGGCTGAGCAGCGAAGGCGGCGGGGTAGACCGATTGAGTGCTTGGCTGGCCAATTTCTACTTGTATTTCAGTGCAAAATATCTGTTTAACTATATGATCTACCGCTATGCCTGCTCGGTCGTATACGAATTGCAGGCTGACCGCGCCATGGCAGAGCATGGAGACGCAAAAATTGCGGTATCGGCTTTGCTCAAAACGCATTACGACACCATGTACTATTGGGAAAGCTGCGTGAATGAGGAGCCGAACATATATGAAAACGAGCAACTGAAGGCAGATTATCTGACATGCAAAATTTCACTTTTCAAAAATGCAATAGAGCAACGAAACGGTGCTTGGAATGCACTTGTCCAAAAGGAGATCCTTGCCAACAATGCTTCGCATCCGACCTTGAAAATGCGTATGGATGCCCTGGGGATCCGCGAGCTGACTTTGACAGCAACGCAAAGCAGCCAAGCGTATCTTGAAGAGATACAGAAAGTACTGGAGTATTCCGAAGGGTTTATCTACGAGGATCGCAAGCAGAATTACGAAAAAGAGCGCAAGGAGTATTATCTGGATCCGCTGGAGCGCATCAATGCATGGAAGCAATCGGGAGAGAACATCCTTCCCGAAACGTATGCCGATCTCATAGCCGATCTCAAAACGCTTGGCCGCCACAAGGAGGCTGAGATGCTTTGCGACCGCGTCAGAGAAGAGCTGCCCGATTCCGCAACGCACGCAACCTTTATCAAGGGCGCCATGATGCTGTACCGATATGACGAGGCAGGAATGGATCTGATCTATCAGGCCATGGAGCGCAACGGGAATTACATTGAGGAGGGGCTGGATACCATCGGAAGCTTTTGCTGTCTGACGGGCAGGGAAAAGGATTTGCTTGAATACAGAAAAAAAGCCAACCTGCTGGCGCAAAAGCACGTGGATGAGGACGAGCAGATCTCGTTTTTGTCCAAAAAGGACAACCTGTCGCGCGAGAATTTGCCTGACGGCATGCTGGAGGATATCCTGTCGTTCATTTTGTCGGTCGATACGGATATCATTCAAAATATCTACCTTGTCAGGAAAACGGTCAGCGAGACCTTCTTTGCCAGCGTATTTGTTCTCAGATTCAGCGGAGGCACGGACGAGCAGAAGTACGAAATCCTGCATAAGATCTTCCGTTATCTTGATTCTTATCCCGTGGATTGGCAGTTTTCGCTTTTTGATATTGCAGATTACCCGGATGTCAAGGTCGAGAATATTGAGGGCAGCTTGGTTTATACCAAAAAGTAATAAGTGTGTGAAAAGGGTGATCTTCGGATCATCCTTTTCTGTGTTTTGGAATTGTTATGAAGTGATATGAAACAAAATGGGGCAGAATAACCAAAATGTTAGCGAATATTACAAGAAATCATTGAAAATTGCATAAAAAGAGGCGCTTTTCTTCTTGACAAAAGTGCGATAATATTATATAATATAGGTTAAGTATTAACATTTTGAAAAGCAAGGCTTGTGGAATCATATTCAACACGTCTTACTTTTTCTTTTAAAAATAATGAAAGGCGGTCATTAACATGGCGATTTCTCTGCGTGGGGTACACGTGCCTCATAGAAAGAACACCAAGGATAAGCCGGTGAGATATCTGACGGATGTGAAATCTGTCACAATACCCATGTCCATGCATATCGGTAAGCCCGCACGTCCCTGTGTCAAGGTGGGGGACGTAGTGTACGTCGGCACTAAAATCGGTGAGGCAGACGGTGCGGTCAGCTCTCCCGTCTATTCCTCAGTTTCGGGTAAGGTAACAAAGATCAAGGATCATATGATGTCAAACGGTGCAAATTGCTCCGCGATCGTGATTGAGTCCGACGGAGAATTTACTCCCGATCCGGCAATCGCTGCGCCCAAGGTCAGCTGCCGTGAGGATCTTTTGGCGGCTATACGTGAAAGCGGTGTTGTAGGTCTTGGCGGAGCAGGCTTTCCGACGCACGTCAAGTTTAACGTGGATCCTGCAAAGATCGAATATCTGATCATCAACGGCGCGGAATGTGAACCCTACGTTACCAGCGACTCCTATACCATGGAGAACAGAAGCGACGATATGGCGTATGCATTGCGCGAGATCTGTAAGCACTACGGGATCAAAAACGTTATCATCGGTATCGAAGCAAATAAAAAGAAAGCCATTGCTTCCATGAAGCAGCTTGGCGAAAAGGTCAAGGATTGCTGCAGCTTTGTCGTTAAGGTGCTGCCCAATCTGTATCCCCAGGGCGGAGAAAAGGTGCTTGTATACAAGGCGATCGGACGCATGATTCCCGTGGGCAAGCTGCCGATCGACCTTGGCTGTATCGTAGTCAACTGCACAACGCTTGCAGCTATCGGTGGGTATTTACAGACAGGTATGCCGCTTGTCAAGAAGTGCGTGACGGTTGACGGCGCTGCCGTCAAGCAGCCTGACCTCGTGATCGTGCCGATCGGTACTTCGATGCAGGACGTGTTTGATTTTTGCGGTGGATTCACAGTACAACCCGCGAAGCTTATCTATGGCGGGCCAATGATGGGGATTACCGTTCCCGGATCGGATGCTCCGATCATGAAAAACACCAATGCCATTCTGGCACTGAGTGAAAAGGAAGCAAGACTTCCCGAAACCACCGCTTGTATTCGCTGCGGCAGATGTACGAATACCTGCCCGTTTGGCCTTGCACCCACCGAAATTCTGAGAGCATATGATAAAAAGGATGCCAAGGCTTTGGACAAGCTGCTTGTCAACGGCTGCATGGAATGCGGCTGCTGCAGCTTCGTATGTCCCGCCAACCGTCCCCTGGTGCAGACCAACAAGCTGGCTAAGGTGTTCCTGAGAGAAGAAAAAGCAAAGGAGGAGAAAAAGTCATGAGCAATCAGGTAAAGCTTGCCGTTTCTCCTCATATTCATAGCGGCAATTCCACAAGACGCATCATGCTTGACGTGCTGATCGCGCTGCTGCCCACAACGATCGCGGGGACAGTGATCTTTGGATGGAAATCCCTGATCATTATCGCCGCTTGTGTGATCAGCTGTATCGGGTTTGAAGCACTGTTCAATCTGATCACCAAAAGAAAGCAAACGGTCGGTGATTTGAGTGCAGCTGTTACGGGCCTTTTGTTAGCGCTCAATCTTCCCGTGGTCGAGCAGAGCATTGGTGTGACAGTATTCCAGTGTGTTGTCGGCTCCTTGTTTGCAATCATCGTGGTCAAGTGCCTGTTTGGCGGTATCGGATGTAATCTTGTCAACCCTGCCATCGCTGCGCGCGTATTTATGCTGATTGCGTTTGGCTCTATGGCAAAGGTCGGCCTGCCTGCCATTGTGGATTCGGTTTCTTCTGCCACTCCTTTGAGTGCAGAGAGTGCAGACCAGCTGCCCTCCTTACTTGATCTGCTCCTTGGCCTGCGCGGCGGTGCAATCGGTGAGGTTTGCGTGCTGGCATTGCTGATCGGCTTTGTTTACTTATTGGTCCGTAAGGTTATTACCTGGCATATTCCGGTTGCATTCATTGGTACGGTATTTGCAGCAAGCTTCTTTATGGAGGGCATGGACGCCGTTATGGCTCTGACCATGACTCTTTCGGGCGGATTGTTCCTGGGAGCCATCTTTATGGCAACCGACTACGTCACCTCTCCTTCAACTGCTTGGGGCAAGGTTATCTTTGGCGTAGGTGCAGGACTGATAACGTTTTTGATCAGATACTTCGGCGGTTATCCCGAGGGAGTGTCCTTTGCGATCCTGATGATGAATATTCTGACGCCTTATATCGACTCCTGGACAAAGCACAAAATTCTTGTAGCGGGAGGTAAGAAGGCATGAAAGGCTCGATCAAATCTGTTATCGTACTTGTCGCGATCTGCACGATCATGACTGTACTGCTGGCCTTGGTCAACAGTATTACCGCTCCCATAATTGCCGATAATCAGCAGGCTGCTGCAAATGCGGCGTTGCTGGAGGTTATGCCCGAGGGCAAAAACTTTGAACTTGTGGACATTTCTGCTTACGAGCTGCCCGCAACCGTTGTGGAGGCACACAGGGAAGAAGGCGGCGGATTTGTCATTCAACTGGTCACCACCGGTTATGGCTCTGATTTCAAGATCATCTGCGGTGTCAGAGCGGACGGCACGGTAAGCGGTGCGAAGTGTCTTTCCTCCAACGAAACGTTGGGCAAGGAAAAGACTTACGGTGAAAGCTTTATTGATAAGAATGCAGAGCAGGTTGCAGCAGTTGACACCATTTCCAGTGCCACCAAGACAACTCAGGCATATAAGGACGCTGTCAAGGATGCCATCAATGCAGCCATTATTCTGGCCGGCGGCTCTGCCGATCTGCGCACAGAAGAGGAGATCTTTGCGGATAATCTTGCAGCGGCTCTGCCTGCAGGCAACGGTGAATTTGTCAAGAAGCCTGTTTTCGGTGACGATAATACCATTGATTTCATCTATGCAGCAAAGAACGAAAGCGGCTACGTTTACGTATCCGATAAGACCTTTGTCGGCATCAATGCCAACGGGGAAGTGATCACCGAAGGCCTTGGCGAGGATGTTGTAACACTTGCAAAGGCAAAGACTGCACTTGCAAAGACGCAGACGATTGTTGATACCGCGGACAGCGGCATCAATAAAAATATCACCATGGTCCAAAAGACCGAACAGGGCAACTATATCATCAATATCAACGGCATCGGCTTTGCTTATTTGGGTGATGACAGCATGCATATGCCCGGCAGAAACATTCCGATTCAAATTTGTATTGTGATTTCTCCCGAAGGCAAGATCTTGAAGTGCCTGACTGTTTCTCATGAGGAAAGCAAAGACTTTGGTGCTGTTTGCGGAGAAGAATCCTATTATAGCCAGTTTGAAGGCAAAACCTCTGAGAATTTCAGAGAGGTAGACGACATCAGCAATGCAACGATTACGACCAAAGGATACATGAACGCAATCGAGCGTGCATTGCAGGCCGTAAGCATTTTGGAAGGAGGTGTGGCAAATGAAGAATAACAGCAATCTTGGTATTCTGCTCAAGGGTATTATCAAAGAAAACCCTGTGCTGGTTCTGATTCTCGGCACTTGTCCGACGCTTGCCACTACCACCAACGTCGTAGGTGCATTCGGTATGGGTATCGCAGCCTTGGCCGTATTGGTCTGCTCCAATATGCTGATCTCGCTGCTTCGAAAGATCATCCCCGAAACGGTTCGTATTCCTTGTTATATCGTGATCATTGCCGGCTTTGTTACCATTGTCGAAATGATCGTACACGCATATTTCCCCGGCCTTTACGATATGCTGGGTGTTTACCTTGCACTCATTACCGTAAACTGCATCATTCTCGGAAGAGCAGAGATGTTTGCCGGTAAGAATTCGGTTGGCAAGTCTGCGCTGGACGGCCTTGGTATGGGTATTGGCTTTACGATTGCACTTGTTGCCATGGCCACCGTCCGTGAGGTGCTGGGCAGTGCAAGCTTTGCCGGTATACCGATCCCGTTCATGGAGTCCTTCAAGATCGAGATCATGGTCAAGGCTCCCGGCGGTATGCTGGTCTACGGCCTTCTGATCGCGCTTGTGTATATTATCACACGCGGAAAAGCTCCGCTGAAAAAGAGCTTTTCTTGTGCGGGCTGTCCTTCGGCAGGGCATTGCACGGCAAGTGACGCTTGTCAATCTGCAGCAAAGGAGGAAACGGCTCAATGAAAACGTTGATTATTATTCTGATGTCCTCCGTGCTGGTCAATAACTACGTGCTCAGCCGCTTCCTTGGTATCTGTCCGTTTTTGGGTGTTTCCAAGAAGCTGGATCAGGCAACGGGTATGGGTATTTCGGTCACAGCCGTTATGCTGCTGGCAACCGCCTTTACCTGGCCCATCCAGTATTTCGTATTGGATAAGCTCGGCCTTGGTTATCTGCAGACCGTCATCTTTATCCTTGTCATTGCTGCTCTGGTACAGATGCTTGAGCTGTTCTTGAAAAAGGTATCTCCCGCGCTGCACAAGGGACTGGGCGTATATCTGCCCCTGATTACAACCAACTGTGCAGTTCTGGGTGTTGCGATCAACAATATTACCGACGGCTACAACTTCATTGAAGCAATGGTCAGCTCTCTTGGCTGTGGCCTAGGCTTTTTGCTGGCAATGGTACTGTTCTCAGGCATGCGCTCCAGAATTGATGAAAGCAAAGTCCCGGCACCCTTCAAGGGCATTGCCATTACGCTGATTGCCGCGTCGTTCATCTCTCTTGCGTTCATGGGCTTTACCGGCATCGTGGACAATCTGTTTGCATAAGGGAGGGAAGCGATGATGTGGATTGATATTTTACTTGCCTTGGCAGTTGCTGCCGCGGTTTCGCTTTTCCTTGCGATCCTGCTTGCGTTGGTGTCAAAATTCTTTGCCGTGCAAGAAAATGAAACCTCGAAAAAGATCCGCGCATGTCTGCCCGGTATCAACTGCGGCGCGTGCGGATACAAGGGCTGCGACGATTATGCAGCAGCTCTTGCTGACAGAACGGCAAAGCCTAATCTTTGCGTTCCGGGTGCGGAAGGTGTGGCAAATGAGATCGGAGAGATTCTGGGCATTGAGGTGGAGCCTCCCAAGGACGTTGTTGCATACGTACATTGCAACGGGATCTGCGGTGCGGTTGCTGTCAAGGCCGAATACGTGGGTATTGAATCTTGCAAAGCTGCCGCGTCTGTTTATGGTGGCCCTGAGGCATGCAATTTCGGCTGTCTTGGGCTTGGCGATTGTGCAAATGCTTGTCCTGCCAATGCGATCTGTACACAGGACGGAGTCGCACGGATAGATACAAGACGCTGCCTTGGCTGCGGTCTGTGCGTAGACATTTGTCCTAAGCATATTATTACGCTTGTGCCTCAGGAAACAAAGGTAGCTATTCTGTGCAGTAATAAGGATAAGGGTGCGGATGCGAGAAAGGCATGCACCAATGCATGTATCGGTTGCAAAAAATGTGAAAAGAATTGTCCCGAGCAAGCGATTACCGTCAAGGATAATCTGGCGAAAATTGATTATGATAAGTGTACCGGCTGCGGCACCTGCGTGGCAAGCTGCCCGACCGGATGTCTGAAGCATACAAGCTTCCCGGATCTGGAGAAACCCTTTGAACCGCAATAATATGAATACTGAAAAAACATCTTCCACCGTCGTCAAAGGCGGTGGAAGAAAACTGAGAAACGATATGATTTTCATAGCCGCGCTGCTGGCGATCGTTATCTGCCTGGGACTTGGATTTTATTTTCTGCGTCCGGGCGGTGACGAGGTAGTCGTCAAGGTTGACGGAGAGATCTTTGGCACGTATCCGCTCCATACGGATGCCGTTGTGGAGATCCGCACCGGCGAAGGTGAAGAGCAACTCAATCTTTTGGTGATCAAGGACGGTAAGGCCTATGTCGAAAAGGCTACCTGCCCGGATGGCATTTGCGCTGCCCACAGACCGATATTCAGAGAAGGGGAGAGCATTGTGTGTCTGCCGAACAAGGTTGCCGTTACGGTGCAAACCAGAGATCCGTCGAGCGGTCCCGACGTGGTTGCATAAAGGAGAGCAAGGATGAAGAATGCCGCAAAAAAAACAGCCTTCTTAGGTCTTTGCACCGCGCTTGCCTTGGTGCTTGCTTACGTGGAAAGCCTGCTGCCTCCCTTGAGTGCTGCCATTCCCGGCATCAAAATGGGACTTCCCAATATCGTGATCATATTCATGCTGTATCGCTATGGTGTCAAGGAGGCGGCCGTTGTTTCCTTTGTACGTGTAGTCGCCGTTGTTTTGCTGTTTGGCAATATGATGGGATTTGCGTACAGCATGGCAGGAGCGGTACTGAGCTTGCTTGGTATGCTGCTGCTCAAAAAGTTGGATTTTTTATCTGTCGTGGGCGTCAGTGTGGCAGGTGGCGTGCTGCATAATGTCGGGCAGATCATGATGGCTATGTTCCTTTTGGGAACGGCTGAGCTTGGCTATTATCTGGTCGTATTGGCTGTTACGGGGACGGTTTCCGGTGTTTTGATAGGAATCAGCGGATCTGTTATGATTAAACGCATTCCGGAATGGAAATAGTATTGACAAGCCAATATTTGTATGTTATAATGCAAAAGATATCAAGTATATCATAAAAAATATTAAGGAGAGAATTTATGAAAAAAATTCTTAGCGCGCTCCTTGTGGCTCTTTTGATGCTGTCCGCTTTGACTTTGGTCAGCTGCGATAAGGAGCCCGAAACTCTCAAGTTTGGCTTGGGCGTTTACGTAAACGTCACCAAGGCAGATAGTGCAACCGAGGATGCAGAAGGCCAGGGCAACGTTGCCGTGACTGCTGCTGCAGTTACGGTTGACGCAGAAGGCAAGATCGTTTCTTGCGTTCTGGATACCGCTGACAACACTGTAAAGTATACTGCTGAAGGTAAAGCAGTAGCTAACGACTCTTTCAAAACCAAGTATGAGCTGGGCGATGACTACGGCATGGTAAAGTACGGTGCCGCTAAGGAATGGTACCAGCAGGCTGATGCATTTGTCGCAGTGGTTGCAGGCAAGACGCTTGACGAGGTCAAGGCGCTGGTTGCTGCAGGCGACAAGGGCAATGACGAGGTTATCAACGCAGGCTGCACCATCACGATCAGCGATTTCGTAAAGGCAATCGAAAAGGCATACAAGAATGCCGCTGATTCCGCTGCTACTGCTGATACCAAGCTTAAGCTGGGTATGTACACCGAGCAGACCTGCACCGATGCAACCGAAGACAAGGGTGGCTCCAGCAAGCTTGAAACAACTGTTTTTGCTGCAGCTGTTGACGCGGATGGCAAGGTCGTTGTGGCTTCCAGCGACTGTGCGCAGATCACCTTTACCTTTGACACCGCAGGTGCTTCCACCTACGACACGTCCAAGGCTGTTTCCACCAAGAAGGAGCTTGGCGACGACTACGGTATGGTGAAGTACGGCGCTAAGGCTGAATGGTATGCACAGGCTGCTGCATTTGATGCTGCATGTGTTGGCAAGACCGCTTCCGAAATCGCAAGCCTGATGGGCTCTGACAATTACGGCAATGCAGACCTCAAGGCTGCAGGCTGCACCATTCTTGTCAACGGCTTTGTAAAGGCTGCTTCCAAGATCGGCTGATTTGAACACGGATAAAACGGGAGGCTTGCCTCCCGTTTTAAAATGAATGATGATGAAAAAAGGTTTATTATTATTTTTGTCGATGGCGATATGCTTGCCTTGTCTGTGTATGACATCATGCCAAAAGAGCGATCAGAAGTTCAACGAATATTCCTTTGATTACTTTGATACCGTTACGACCATTACGGGATATGCCAAGGATAAGGACGAGTTCGACAAGGTCAGCGCAGAGATACTTGCGCTTTTAGGCGAGTATCATCGTTTGTTTACCATCTATCACCGCTTTGAAGGCATGGAGAATTTATGCACGGTCAACGAGCTGGTCGACGGAGCGCACCGCACCGTGACCGTGGATCAGCGCATCATCGATATGCTGCTGTATGCCAAGCAGACTTATGAATTGACGGACGGTAAGGTCAATATCGCCATGGGCAGCGTGCTGTCTATCTGGCATGATTATCGAGAAAATGGAATGGATGAGCCATGGAACGCAGCCTTGCCGCCCATGGAAGCGTTGAAAGAAGCAGCAGCGCATACGGATATCCACAAAATACAGATCGATGAGCAGGCGCGCACGGTCACGCTGCTTGATCCGCAAATGCGTCTGGACGTGGGTGCGATCGCAAAGGGCTATGCCGTCGAAATGGTGGCGCAGCACATGGAGCAAAAGGGGATTACGGGATACGTGATCAACGTAGGCGGCAATGTTCGCACGCTGGGCGCAAAGCCGGACGGAAGCGGTTGGACGGTTGGCGTTGAGAATCCCGACGAGGATGCAGCCGATTATCTTGCATATCTCCAGCTTAACGGTAAATCCTTGATCACCAGCGGCTCTTATCAGCGCTATTTTATTGTGGACGGAAAGAGATATCATCACATTATCGATCCTGCAACGCTGATGCCTGCCGAGTATTTCACATCGGTTTCTATCGTGTGTGATAGTTCAGCGGACGGTGACGCACTCTCGACTGCGCTGTTCTGCATGACGTACGAGCAAGGGCTTGCCTTGATCGAGTCGCTTGACGGCGTGGAGGCTATGTGGCTGACCGTTGACGGTAAGCAGTATTATTCAAGCGGCTTTTCAAGCTATCAAACAGAGTAGGGAATCAGCCCCAAGGGGCTGATTTTCTGTTTTTCCCCACTTTATGATAAAAAATGGCCGTAGGAAAAATCTTTTCCCCACCTTATTGACAAGGAGATGATATACAGGTATAATATGCTTATAAGCGTTTTGGAGGATGTGCATGAGAAGAATATTGGCTTTGACGATTGGTATTTTGCTGATGATAACGATGTTCGGCTGTAAACCGAATCCATCTGAAAATAATGAACATACTTCTGCGGAAAGTGAGACGCCCGAAAGCACCGAGCAAGGGCCGACCGAATCAGAAATTGCTCTTAGAATGTATGATTCGGCCGTAAAGGGAAAAATTCGTGTCTGCAATGAATATCAGGGCGAGATCGAGCTCAAGGATTGCCTGTTACCGGGGCTTTTGAAAAGAATGGAAGATTCCATCGTTGACCAAAAGGCGATCGTTGACCTTGATCAGGACGGCGTTTGTGAATACGTCATCCAATCTTCGCTTGAGGACAGCGTGGTACTCCACTATTATGACGGCAAGGTCTATGCATACACCTTTTCCTTCCGTAATTTCAGTAGTTTACGTACTGACGGAACATACTTCTGGTATCAAACGAAAGAAAGTGGGCTCAATTACGGTGCATCCAAGCTCAGGTTTGAGGGCTCGGAGATGATAGAGGAATCGGTTTTTACGGTTATAGAGGCGAACGAGCAAAACGATGCGGTTTTCTATATTGGTGACAGCGCGGTGGATGAACAGGAATACAAGGCATTTCTTGAGCAAATCTGTAACACACTTGTAGAATACTCAACCTTTGAAGCTCCTTGGCAGAAAACGATTTCCGAAAGCAAAGCGTTGAAGATCGCCGCGGACTATTGGGACATTCAAGACGGGGATGTGGATGATAAAACCGGATACCCGTTTGCGCTGATCCCCAAATACTGTGAAACGGGTAATTATCTCATCGCGCTTTCCTGGCTTGTGGAGGGAGATCATTATTCCACCCTCGATATGATTGAGATCGATGCGTTCACCGGCGAAATTATCCCCCAAGAGTAATTGCTGAAAAATCTTAATATCTTAAATATTCGCAAAAATCAACTGTTTTCGACATAATTCTGCTATAATGGAGAAAACACCATTAGAGGAAGGGTTATGAAACAGTATTTAGGCTTTGGTGAGCTTACAGCTCAGCCGTCAGGTGCATATTCCTGGCAGCATCTGACCTTTGTGACGTCTTTGGTATTGATCATGACGGCTCTTGCGATCGTGATCGGACTTCATTACAGAAAGCATCCTGAAAAGAACAAAAATGTCCCGTTGATTTGGGCAGCAATCCTGATCGATGGCATAGAGATTATCAAGATCGTGCTCAACTGCGTGCAGTCGGACGAGCCGGTGCAATCGCTATTGCGTAACCTGCCGCTGTTTTTGTGCAGCATTCAGCTGATCACACTGCCGCTTGCAGCATTTTCCAAGGGCAGGCTCAAGGAAGCCGCTTTGGATTTCGTGCTGATCTTTGGCTTGCTGGGAGCGCTTGCAGGCACTTACGGCGCAGCGCAAAATTATAGTGCCTATCCCATTTTCTATTATGTCAACGTCTGCTCAGGTATCACGCATTGCATTTCCGGCTTTGGATCTCTTTACATTGCGATATCGGGCATGACCAGCATGAAAAGGAGAAATATCGGTATCACGTTTTCGATTCTTGGTGCGTGTTGCGTGCTGGCATACGTGGTCAACGTTCTCACGGATTACAATTATATGTTCCTGATGCAGGGCGACGGCACACCTTACGATATTCTGTATAATCTCGTGGGCGGAAACCACGTGCTGTATCCGATCGGCGTTGTCGTACTGTTTTTGATTTACATAGTAGCCTTTTATGCAGGGTACTATCTGATAAAAGGAAAGAAAAGCAAGTCGTAAGGCTTGCTTTTCTTTTCTAATAATTGACATATGGGATATTTTTTGATATAATATCGTTATAGACAATGAGATAGAGAGGAACGTGAAATGCACGAGGAAAAAAGAGAGATTATCACAAGAGAGATGATCTTGGAAAAGTATAAGAAGTCCGGTACCTCAACGTATATTTTGGCCGGAGTGTTGTTGCTGATTGTCACGGTTGGCTTTGGCTTTGGCATGTCCATGCTGTTCAAGGGGATCGCAGCCGAGGGCGTTGAACGCTCACCCATGCATATTCTTCTGGGACTTTTCTTGATAGGGATCGTCGGATACGTTGCATATAAGCTGATCAGAACATTTGTGGGTATGATAAAAGGCGTAAATGATATCGCTCATGAGGACATCCTGATATCGCATGCGAAATTTGATAAGCACGTGATCTTTGACGGCCCTCGTACACCTTTTAGCGGAGGATACGATACGGTATACTTTCAGGACGGAAAGAAGTATACGATCCATAGAAATACGGATGGAACGGTTTTGTATCCTTCACGATTGGAAACAGCATTGCAGCTATCTGAGTATGGAGATCCCTATATTGTCGTGTGTATGGCAAGTGATCCCGATACGGTTGTGGAGTTGTATTGTGAAAAATTCTATGCTTACAGAGAATGAGAGGCTTTTATGAATAATAGAGAATGGTTTAAAAACGAAGCAAAATTCGGCCTGATGATCCACTGGGGGCTGTATTCCTTGCTGGCGGGTGAATACAAGGGGCAGCGCATGGATATGATCGCGGAATGGGCGCAGTCCTATTTCCGTATCCCGAACGAGGAGTATGCACAGCTGGCGAAAGCCTTTAACCCCGTATATTTTGATGCGGAGGAATGGGTAAAGCTGGCCAAGGACGCAGGCATGAATTATATGGTGGTGACCAGCAAGCATCACGACGGCTTTTGCTTGTTCAGATCCGAATACGACAGCTACAACGTGGTGGATGCAACGCCCTTTGGCCGTGACGTGATTGCGGAGCTTTCTGCAGCCTGCAAAAAGCACGGTCTGAAATTTGGCTTGTATTATTCTCAGGAGCTGGATTGGCACGAGCCAAACGGTGGTGGCTATCACCCCACGCACCTCAACGTATGCGACACGCATTGGACAAACAACTGGGACTATCCGGATGACGATGCCAAGGACTATGAGCAATGCTTCCGCGCAAAGATTCTGCCGCAGATCCGCGAGATACTGACAAAATACGGGGATCTGTGCCTGCTTTGGTGCGACACGCCCCATCAGATCACGCCCGAGCAATCACGTGAGCTGCGTGATCTTGTCAAGTCGCTGCAGCCCGACTGCCTGCTCAACAGCCGCATCGGCAACGACCTTGGCGATTACGTATCCATGGGCGACAACGAGATTCCCGACGAATATATGGACGGCGTGCTGGTGGAGTCTCCTACCACACTTAACGACACCTGGGGCTTTAAGTATTACGATGACAACTGGAAGAATGCCGACGAGGTCATTCGCATCAAGGAGCATCTCAATGCACGCGGTGTCAACTATCTGCTCAATGTAGGCCCCGACCACCTTGGTCGCATCCCCGCGCCCGCGCTGGAAATATTGCGCGAGGTAGGGAAAAGACAGGCATCGGAATAATGCACGTTGAAAATTGATCAAAAAATTAAGATCGGCTCGCTTTTGGTGAGTCGATCTTGAATTTTAAAAATATTTTCTGAAAAGCGTACACTTTTTTTGAAAAAAAGCATCTATAAGGGTGAAGGATGCAGAAAGGAGATCGAAATGAAACAAACACCCGTCCGCGTTCTGAGTGACGATGAGATCATCGAGCTGTATTGGGAACGCAACGAAAACGCGATCAAGCATACCGACGTCAAATACCGTGCGTATTTGATGAAGGTTGCAAACAATATATTACATGACCTGCAGGACAGCGAGGAATGTCTGAATGATACCTATCTGTCTGCGTGGAACACCATTCCCCCCGAGCGCCCGTATCTGCTTAAAGCCTTTTTAGCTTCCATTATGCGCAATCAAGCTCTGATGGTTTGCCGTATGCAGAGCCGACAAAAAAGAACTGTGAACAGTCAAGCAGTATCACTTGCTGAATTGGATGATGTGATATCTGATTGCACAGATATTGATGATACGCGCGAATTAGCGCTTGTCATAGATGCGTTTTTATCCGGATTGGATAAGGATCAGCGGTATATTTTCATAAGCAGATATTATTTCGGTAAACCTATCGACCAAATCACAAAAGAAATGGGTGTGAGCCGCTCAAAGATCAATAAGCAAATTGCTCAACTTAAGCGTTCGTTAAAAGAAGCCTTAGCCAAGGAGGGAATTGCCTTATGAAAAAAGAGTACATGATTGATGCGATAACACTCATTGACCGGGAATACATCACTGAGTACGTGCAGTACGAAACAAAATTGGGCATTATGAAAAGCAGACGGCAAAAGAGAACCCGTAGTCTGCTGATCACCGCTGCATGTCTTGCCTTGGTTGTTTGCATGCTGGTCGTTTCTCTGCCTCTGTCCTTTATTTTACTTGGCAGTGAGCCGGGGCAAGAATGGAGTAACCAAGTCATTGAATACGTACTGTTCCCGCTGGACAAACAGCCCGAAACGCCCAACGATCCCGACGCACCTTCTGAACCGATGCAGGAAAAGATGATCCTCAACTGGATCGAATGGGAGATCACTGAAAGGATATTCTCCGCACTCAGCGCAGGTACGGAACATTCGACCATCGAAACCCTAAAAAATGCTGAGGGGGGAGTATTTTCATCGGCTATGAGTCGATTTGGAAAGTTTCTCGAACGCCTTTACGACTATTATTTGCGTCATAAAAAAGAAATCGATGAAATTATAGGTTTGCCGGAAAGCTCTGATGATACTACAGACTTGGAGCAGACGACCTATCCCGATGAGGAAACGACTGCGCCTGACCAAGATGTGACCGAGGAAATAACAGAGGAAGACACTGAGGCTGTAACCGGGGATATAACCGAGAGTATTACAGAAGATATTACTACCGAACCTGATGAAGAAACAACGCCACCGGAGCCTCGCGTCTATACGGACGAACAAAACGTCATGTACCGTACAAACGATGATGTCACGTATTGGATTGTGCTTGGCAGGACCGAGCAAGCCAAGCAAGAGACCGAGCAGGAGGGGCGGGATTTCACACTGACGATTCCCGAACAGATTGACGGTTTGCCCGTTAAGGAAATTGCGGCATATGCTTTTTACGAAGAAAACCGTTTGACAGACGTGGTGCTTCCCGAGGGCTTGGAAAGGATTGGAGAGTGGGCTTTTTCTAATGCAAATCTGACCAATCTTATCTTACCGGAATCTCTTGTACTGATGCAAGAGCATGCGTTCTCGCATATATATGAGCTGAAAAGCGTGACTTTCTTGGGCGAAATTTCAGAACTGCCGTTTTCCGCGTTTTATCATTGTGTAAAATTACAAGAGGTGTATTTGCATGATGGAATCAAGAAGATCGGAATCGGTGCGTTTGGTTCTTGCTTTAGACTTAAGACAATCAATTACCCGGAAACTATCGAGGTAATAGAGGAAAGAGCCTTTGATAGTTGTTATTCTTTGGGAAATATTCTAATACCGGATGCAAGTACGACCATTGGTAACAATACGTTTATGGGGGTTGGCTCATATGCATGGAGTGACGCACCGGAAGGTGAACAATTTGATCCGATCACGCTTGAAATTCCCAAAGGCGTTTCCCAAATCGGCACGTTGGCATTTGCAGGGTGCGCTTTAGAAAAGGTAGTGATTCCCAATTCTGTCACTGTCATCGGTGATGCAGCATTTTCAGATTGTCATTTGCTAAACGAGATTGAGTATCACGGAACTGTGGAAGAATGGAATGCGATTGAGCAAAATTCCGGTGCCTATTGCTTTGGATTGAATTGGGCCGGTGACTGGGAAGCAAGCACAATTCGTGTAATATGCACGGACGGAGAACTGACAATTGATCAGATTCCGTTTGTTCATAACTACTAATAGAATAATAGAAAAACATACCCACCGGGGCAATCCCGGTGGGTTCTGCTATATGCAAATGTTTTATCTCTGAATTCTGCCAGAGCCGTCGCCGCCTGCCAGTTTTTCAACCTCGGCAACCGTGACCATGTTGTAGTCGCCGCCGATTGTGTGCTTGAGCGCGGATGCAGCAACTGCAAATTCAACAGCCGCCTGGGTGTCCTTGCCGTTCAGCACCGCATAAATGAGGCCACCGCCAAACGAGTCACCGCCGCCAACGCGGTCAATGATGGTCAGCTCATATTTCTTGGAGAAGCAGTACTGATCTTGGGGAACGTTATAGAGCATTGCGCTCCAGCCGTTACAGGATGCGCTGTGGCTCTCACGCAAGGTAATAGCAACCATCTCAAAGCCGAACTTGTCAGCCAGCTGCTTTGCAACAGACTTGTAGCCCTCGTGGTTGATCTCACCGCCGTAAATGTCAGTAGCCTCTGCCTCGATGCCGAAGACATCCTTTGCATCCTCCTCGTTGGAAATGCAAACGTCCACGTACTCGCAAAGCTTGGTCATGGTCTCGCGCGCCTGCGCTCTGGTCCACAGCTTGCCGCGGTAGTTGAGGTCGCAGGAGATCTTGATGCCCTTGGCCTTTGCTGCCTTGCAGGCCTCCAGACAAATGTCTGCTACGTTCTGCCCGAGCGCGGGAGTAATGCCGGTAAAG
>JAZUSJ010000166.1:0-5152 GCA_045606685.1 Eubacteriales bacterium | reverse complement strand
AAACTGCTCGCACCCGCCGGCGAATGCATTTTTGATAGATTTTGGTGTGATTTTGCGAAGCAAGATATCAATCTTGCGAGTGAAAGCACGCCGAAAGATGCGAAAATGCATCGCTGTCGGGCAATTCGGTTCGGCTCCCGTTCGGCTAACCATTCGCGCAACGGTCAAGGAATTGCTTGGCGCATCGGACGACACCACCATGATCAATCCTCCCTTTTATTGCGACTACGGCCGCAACATTTTCGTGGGCAAGAATTTTTTTGCCAATTTCAACTGCACCATTCTGGACGTGGCGCGCGTGACCATCGGTGACAACTGCTTTCTGGCCCCCGGTGTGGGCATTTATACCGCAGGCCATCCCATCCACCCCGACATCCGCAATACGGGCTATGAATACGGCATTGGTATTGCGATCGGTGACAACGTGTGGATCGGTGCGCAAAGCGTGATCTGCCCCGGTGTACACATCGGAAACAATGTTGTCATCGGTGCGGGCAGCGTGGTCACGCACGATATCCCCGATATGTGCGTTGCCGCAGGCAATCCCTGCCGCGTCATTCGCCCTATCACGGATGAGGATAAGCTGTATTATTTCAAGAAAAGAAGGATCGATCCCGAGATCGAGGAGATATTGAAGCAATAAAGTCAGGAGCCCTGCAAATGCAGGACTCCTGTTTTTCATATTTGCGTTCCAAGCAACCGCTCGATCTCTTTTCGCTGCTCGCTTGTGTAGTCGTAGACCGTGGCACTAAACCACTTTTCCTCCACAAAATCCTCCTTGAAAGCGTCCATGACTCCCAATGCGATACGAAATTGCACGTTCGCCTTTTCGGTCTCGCCCATTTCACGCAAGCGCTTGCCCGCAACCATCAGCATGCATATCAGATCCTCGGCACAGATATTCTTGTGCTTTTGTGCAGCCTCGTAGCTGACCTCGCCCTCCAACAGCGATGCCATCAGCTCCAGCTTTGAAAAATAGATCTCGGGGATCAGCTCCAGCGTGGGCGCGATCAGCGCCTCCTGTCCCGTCTCCTTATAGCATTCCGCCAAAATGCGGCAGGCGTCGTATTTGACGTCATCTTGCTTTGTAGACTCGATCAGCGTCTTGCAAAGGCTGATCACCTCATCCGCGCGTGTGCGGTAATCCATGGTGTACAGGAGATTATTGAGAATGATATCATTCCCCGGGAATCTCTGCAGCCCTTCGCGCAGGATTTGCTCCGATCTTTCGGCATCGTCAAAGCGATATTTGTACGCATCATGACAGATCTGCTCAACCTGCTTTTCAGTCTCAAACAAATTGAAATCAAATAACTCATCGGTGGAAACACCGAAAAATGATGCGATTGCGGGGATCATGGTCACGTCCGGCATGGTATACCCATTCTCCCATTTGGAAACCGCCTGAAACGACACGCCAAGATAATTGGCGAACACCTCTTGCGAAATATTTTTCTGTTTTCTTAAAGTCTTGATCTTCTCTCCAAGCTTTATCATATCTTTCCTCCAAATTCAATTTCGGATCAGCGCTTATCCTGATACTATTATAGCAAACACACAGCGAAAATCAATAACGCAAATTGAGAGAATTTTTCTCCTGCAGGTTGAAATCGCGCTTGTATCGGCCAATAAATTATCAAAAAATCCGATATCTCTTCCTCTTGCAAATTTCCCTGATATGCTGTATAATAGAATCAGTTCAATAAGGAGGTTTGCCATGACACATCCCCACACAAGACTTGTTTCGTGTATGCTTTGCTTACTTATGCTGAGCATGCTTCTTTTACAGCTGGCTGCCTGTAAGCAGAAGCCTTCCGACCAAGAGGACTCGCCCGAATCAACCGAAAGCACTCAGGCAGCACCCGACACCGAGCTTGAAACCCGGCCCGCGCCTGTTTGTGGGCTGTCCGTGCGCGCACGCAGTCTTGCTTTGGAGGGCAACGCCTACAAGCTGACGCTGGACTGCACGCTTGCAGAGGGCAGCACGGGCGGCAATATCACCTGCACGCTTTCCAAGGACGGCAGCGTGATTGCCGAGCAGACTGCCACGGCAAAGCAGGGCGCGGTCGAGATTGCGTTGGCTTGCCCCGAGCAGCAGGTACAGGACGCCCTGCTTTTGACGGTGGAAGCAACCGATGCGGGCGGTCTGGAGGCACCTTCGCTTTCTCTGCCCATCTCGGGCGGACTTGTACAGCTGAGCGCAGATTCGATCGATTGCGTGGTGGCTGCCATGACGCCCACGGAAAAGGCGCATATGGTGACGGGTACGGGAGATCCTCTGATGCCCGGGGCTTCGGGCAGCACGTACCCCATCGAGCGCTTTGGCATTCCCTCGGTTACAGTCAACGACGGCCCTGCAGGGCTTCGCTACGACACGACCGTGTGGTACCCTTCGGTCATCAACGTATCCTCCTCCTGGGATCCCACGCTGGCCTCACAGATTGGAACGGCCATGGGACAGGACACGCTGGTCAAGCGCATAGACGTCATCCTTGCTCCCGGCATGAACATTCAGAAAAACGTACTGGGCGGCAGAAACTTTGAATACTGCTCTGAGGATCCCATTCTGACCGCATATATCGCCACCGCCTACACACAAGGAATCCAATCCACGGGCGTGGGCGTTTCTCTCAAGCACTTTGCCGCCAACAATCAGGAGATCGCACGCGGCAGTGTCAGCGCAAACATGACCGAGCGCGCGTTGCGCGAGATCTATCTCAAGGCCTTTGGCATGACCGTGCGTGATGCCGATCCTTACACCATCATGTCCTGCTACAATTTGGTCAACGGCACGCGCGTGGCAGCCTCCTACGACCTGCTGACAACTTATCTGCGCGGTGAGCGCGGCTTTGACGGCATGGTCATGTCCGACTGGGGCTCTGGCGGCACGGTGGTGGAAAAGGTCAACGCAGGCAACGACATCAATATGCCGGGCAACGCAGACGATCCCGCATTGATCATGGCCGCCGCCAACGACGGCACGCTGGATCTTGCCATGCTGGACAAGGCTTGCGCCAACGTACTGGGGCTTGTGGTCAAATCCCCTGTCTTTACGGGCATCCGTGGAAGCAAGGGCATTGATTTCACAGGACATGGCCAGCTGGCCGCCGAAGTGGCTGCACAGACCATGGTGCTGCTGCAAAATCACGACACGCTGCCGCTTGCGGGAGAGCAGACGCTGGCCATTTTCGGCAACGGTGCATACGCGACCGTTTTCGGTGGTGCGGGCTCCGGATCCGTGACTGCCAGAAAGCCTGTTTCGATTGCCGAGGGCTTGAACAAATCCGACGTTTTTGAAGTGTATGATTTCAAATCCAACCCCTTCAGGAATGCCCCCGAGCATTCTGCGCTGGATGCTACGCTTGATATTGAAGTGACCGAGGCGTATGCTGCCGCGTGCGCACAGGCAGCGGATACTGCCGTGATCGTGATCTCGCGCGGCTCGACCGAGGGCGCGGACAGGCACGAGGGCGCAGGAGATTTCTTACTCAACCAAACCGAGGCCGATATGGTAGAGCGTGTCAGCACCGCTTTCCACGCCAAGGGCAAAAAGGTGGTCGTGCTGCTCAACACAGGCTCGCCCATTGAAATGCTTTCCTGGCAGGACAGCGTGGATGCCATCCTTTGGACAGGCTTTGCGGGCGAAAAAACAGGCACGGCTGTGGCAGAGGTGCTTTGCGGCAACGTAAACCCGAATGCCAAGACCACCATCACCTGGCCCGCCACCTATTTCTCCACGCCCGCATCCGAATACTTCCCCGGCAATTCCATGGACACCGTATATTATGAAGACATTTACGTGGGCTACCGCTACTACTCCACCTTTGGCGTAGACGTAGCGTACCCCTTTGGCTACGGCCTTTCCTACACCACCTTTGACTATTCCGATTTTGACGTGCAAAAGCAAGAGGACGGCACGCTGATCGCCACCTGCACCGTGACCAACACGGGCAAGGTCGCAGGCCGCGAGATCGTGCAGCTTTACCTTTCCAAGCCCGAAACGCTCATGGAGCAGGCCGCGCTCGAGCTTGCAGGCTTTGCCAAGACCGCGCTTTTGCAGCCCGGTCAGAGCGAGACCGTATCCATCACGGTCACCAACGACGCGCTGGAAAGCTACGACGTCAAGGGCAGCCGCTACGTCATCGACGGCGGACAATATACCTTCTCCATAGCAGCGTCTGCAACCGATATCAAGGCGCAAACCACCGTGGTCATTGATCCCGCCGTGCTGCGTGATGTGACCAACATCGCCACCCCCGACTGTGAATTCCCGTATATTCAAAAGGACTCCTACACCGTTCCCCAGCCCCGTCCGCAAAAAGAAAACCTTGCGCTTGGCAAGCCCGCATTTGACAACGGCCATGAAAACGACAGCCTGACCGCCGATTTTGCGGTGGACGGCATTCCCTCCACACGCTGGAGCGGCCTTGGATGTACTGAGGCCATCCATGTCTTTGGCGTGGATCTCGGCAAGGCTTACGAGATCGGCGAGATCAATATTGTTTGGGAATCGATCTACGCGCCCTTTACGGTATCCGTCTCCGACGACGGCAAGACCTACACGCAGATGGGCGTTTTCACGCAGGACGCTTTGACGGGTGCGTGCGTCGTCAATCTGTACGGACAAAGCGCGCGCTTTATCAGGATCGGTGTTCCCAAGGGCAATTACGTTTCGATCTATGAATTCCGCGTATACGAGGCCACCGAGCAGGATAAGGCCGAGCGTCCCGAGGAGATCGTCAAGACCAACCTCGCCAAGGATAAGCCGGTTACCGCGACCAATCACGAGGGTGCATACCTTGCCAAGTACGCAAACGACGGCAATCTGGAAACCCGTTGGGGCTCTCTCCCCTCGGGGCAAGCCTGGCTGCAGGTGGATCTGGAAGAGGTCATCCACTTTGACGAGCTGACCGCCATTCTGGAATCCGCATGGGTTCCCTACCGCATTGAGATCTCGACCGACGGACAGACCTACACCACCATCTACAACGGCAAAAAGGACGAGCTGCTCCTGACGCTGACCGATTTGGACGCAACCGCCCGCTACGTCAGATTCTGGCGCGAGGGCGAGAATTGGTTCAGCATCATCGAGCTGGAGATCTACGAATAAATAAAAAACAGCCCATGGGGAGATACTCCAAGCGGAGTATCT
>JAZUSJ010000165.1:0-8033 GCA_045606685.1 Eubacteriales bacterium | reverse complement strand
CCGAGATCATCATCCCCGCGTCCTGCACAGCGCTTGGAAATATGGTCTTTGACGGTGCCGAGAGCCTTACGTACGTGTGCATCGAAAGCTCGATCCCGGTGCTTCCCGAGCGCTTCTTCAATAATTGTCTGAAGCTGGAAACCGTGATTTTGCCCCATACCGTTACGGTAATCGAGAAAAACGCATTTTACAACTGTCAGAAGCTGGACAGCTTCAAGATGCCGTCTGCGGTGAATTTGATCGGTGAATATGCGTTCTACAAATGTGTATCTCTCAATGCGATCGACCTGCCTGATACGCTGTTCGGGATCGGTAAATATGCGTTCTGTGATTGTAAGGGACTTGCAAGCGTCACCATCCCCGCATCGCTTTCTATCATAGAAGAGGGAACCTTCCAGGGCTGCTGGCCGTTAAAGCAGGTCTATCTGCACGACGATATCACCGAGATCGGTGCGTTTGCCTTTAAGGATTGCACGGATCTTGCGCAATTAGAGCTTCCCGAAAGTCTTGCTCTGATCGGTGACTCTGCATTTGCAGGCTGCACCTCGCTGCAATCCGTTACCCTGCCGCCACACCTTGAACAGCTTGGCAGCTACGCTTTTTCCGAATGCACGGCAATGCATACACTGAGCGTTCCCGGGAACGTTGAGGTGATCTCAAAATCTGCATTTTCAGGATGCACCTCCTTGACGCAGCTTCACCTTGAAGAGGGTGTGAAAAAGATCGAAGAGAGTGCCTTTATGAATTGCGCAAGCCTTGAGCGTCTTGATGCACCGTCTTCGTTGCAATCCATCGGAGGAAAAGCGTTCAGCGGCTCAGGCTTGCAGAGCGTGATACTCGGCAGCGGAATCCAAACCATCGGATCCCAAGCGTTTGGAAATTGCGCGTCGCTTGCAGAGATCATCATTCCCGAAGGCCTTGATTTCCTTGGAGATTTGGCCTTCTTGGGCTGCACGTCGCTTGAGCGCGTTGCGCTGCCAGAATCGCTTGTGCGTATAGGGGACAGCGTATTCAGCGGATGCGCCGCTTTGAAGCAGGTGACATACTCCACGCAGCTGAGCGTGCTGCCAAACGGCTTTTATTCACAAACGGGCATTGAGCATTGTGAGATTCCGGACACGGTCGTGGAGCTGGCAAGACAAGTCTTCAACGTGGCAAGCAACCTGATTACCGTCACCATTCCCACATGCGTGACAAAGATCGGCTCTTCGTCCTTTACCTATTGCGAATCTTTGACGCATATATATTATAAGGGTACCGTGTCGCAGTGGGAGCAAGTGGATACGAAATATGCCAACATTCCGCAAGGCGTGATCGTCGTTTGCTCAGACGGTGAGATCACGATAAAATAAAGGCGCAGCCGACCGGGTGATACTTGCCCGGTCGGTGTTGCTTGAAAAATATTGAAAAATTTTCTGAAAATATGATACTTTTTGAAAAATATTACGACATAAAGGGTGAAGGATACAAAAAGGAGTGAAAAACATGCAAAATCAAGCCTTCATCCCGGACGATACGACCATTGTTGATTTGTATTGGGCGCGGGACGAGCAAGCAATAGAATATACCGATCTGAAATATCGCGCATATCTGCTCTCGGTGGTCAAAGGGATTCTTTCCGATCTGCAAGACCGCGAGGAATGCCTGAACGACACCTACGTCGGTGCATGGAATTCCATGCCGCCGCACCGTCCGCAGGTGCTGCCCGCATTTCTTTGTGCCATCATGCGCCGCAAGGCCATTGACGTTTACCGCAGCCATCATACGCAAAAGTCGGTACCGCAATCGCTCTCCGTGTCGTTTGACGACCTTTCGGATTATGCTGTGACTGATTCCTCGGATGAAACCGAGGAGCGCGCCCGCGCGCTTGGCAAGGTGCTTGATGCATATCTTGCCACGCTGGATGACCGGAGACGTTACATTTTCATCAGCCGCTATTTTTATGCGCGTCCCATTGAGCAGATCGCCACCATGCTCGGCGTCAGCCGCGGCACGGTCAATCGCGAGATCGCACTGATCAAGCAGTCCTTGCGCGAATATCTTGCAAGGGAGGGCTATTCGATATGACAAAGGAATTTTTGATCGAGGCGGTCGGCTACATCGACCACGCTTATCTTGCGGATTTTGAGCAGACCGAACGCGCCTTGCAGATTAGATTGCAGAGGCAGAAAAAGACGCGGATCAAACGCACGCTGATCGCAGCAGCCGCACTTTTGCTGACCTTTACATTGCTTGTTGCATCGTTGCCCATCGTGTATATTACCAATCGCGAAGCGATCGACGACGCGTTTGTGCAGGCGGTGGATCGCGTGCTGTTTCCGCTGGACAAGGAGCAGGATGATGATATTGCTCAAAAGGAATTGCTTTTGGATTGGACGAAGTTGCCCATTGCAGCAAAATTCTTTGAAGCGCTGGGTGCCGGCACGCAGGATTCTGTGATCGATTATCTGCAAGGGGAGCATAGCGGGCTTGCCGGTGAACTTTTGCAAAGCCTTGGCGCGTTCTTAGAGCGGCTTTATGAGTATTATATGGATCACAAGGACGATATCGAAGGTATCATAAACGACCATCAATCGGAAAGTGAATCCGAGAGCGAAATTGAAACCGATAGTGAAACCGAAACTGAAACAGAGACCGAAGTCGAGACCGAAATCGAAACGCTGCCGGATCTCGGAACCGAACAGATCACTGAGGACGACTCATCGACTCACGTGACTGAATCTGATGGTACGTTCATTCTGGCACTCAGCGATGACAAGAGCTATTATACCGTCATGAGTCTTGCGAATACGCAAGAAACCGTTCTGATCATTCCGGAAACCTTCAAAGGGCTGCCTGTCAAGGCAATTGAAGACTATGCTTTTTCATACTGTGATCAGATTTTTGAGGTTGTGATTCCGGATAGCGTGGAAAGTATCGGAGCGAGTGCATTTGCGTACTGTTCTTCGCTCACCTATGTCAAGCAGCTTCCCGTAAATCTCAAGGTGATCAACGACAGCGTATTCCTCAAGTGCCAATCGCTGCAGAGCGTTGAACTGCCAAACGGCTTGGAAATCATCGGATCGTTCGCATTTATGGGATGTGCCTCGCTTCATACGGTCAATATTCCCGAAAGCGTCACAAGGATTGAATCGCACGCTTTCTTTGAATGCTATGAATTGAAGCTGGGTAAATTGCCCGAAAGCATGGATTTTATCGGCTCGGAAGCATTCAGAGGAACACTTTCAAACTATGATCTGGTTATTCCGAAAGGAATTACCGAGATCGAGCAGCAAAGCTTTTACAACACGGGTATTTCCTCTCTGACGGTGCCTGACGGCGTTGAAAGGATCGGTATCTATGCGTTTTCAGCCTGCGGGAATCTGACAAGCGTATCCTTGCCCAATACGCTCAAAGAAATCGCAGCAGCTGCAATCATTGATAATAATCTGCTCGAGATCATAGAATTTCGCGGCACGGTTGCAGAATGGGAAAACATCGTAAAAGACGATCACGGCATTGAAGTGGGCATCATCATCCAATGCGTTGACGGACAGATCGTGATTGAATAAAAAGTATTGCAAAATTCAAGAAAATGTGGTATAATCACAGCAAGTAAGAAATATATTGGGCGTAAGTAAAATGATGCCAGTGAAAGGAGAGTTATATGAATAAAAGAGCAGCTGATTTCAGGGCAGCGGCAAGAAATGCTCTGAGCGGCAATTGGGGATGGGCAATCCTTGCGGGATTGATTGCTTCCTTACTTGGTGCAACCACCGTTGGCAGCACGGTCGGACAGCCCTCCGTTACCTTTGGAGAAACCACCGAAGAGGGAACGACAGAGGTAGTTCCGGGCGAGATTACGGACGAAATGATGGCATTTATGGCAATTATGCTCGGCATTATTGCGGTGATATTTGTTATTGCTTTGGCATGGGCGCTTGCATGGCGTTTCTTCTCGTCCATCATCAGAACAGGATACGCATGCTTCAACATGGAGCTCATCGACGGCAAAAAGCCCGATCTTGCTACCTTGTTCAAGTATTTTCACGCATGGAAAAATATCGGTCTTGCAGGTCTTTTGGAAACCTTGTACATATTCCTGTGGTCGCTTTTGTGCTTCATTCCGGGTATCATTGCAAGCTACAGCTATGCCATGGTGCCGTATATCCTTGCGGATGATCCCACGATAGGCCCCAACGAGGCCATTACGCGCTCCAAGGAAATGATGCGCGGCTACCGTTGGAACTTGTTCTGCTTGGACTTCAGCTTTATCGGATGGAATCTTTTAAGCGCACTTGTCTGCGGTATCGGTGACATTTGGCTGATTCCTTACAAAAGTGCAGCACGCGCTGATTTTTACAGAGAGCTTTCCGGCACGCGTCCCGTGTCCGACGTGTATGCCTGCGCGTTTGATCCCGAGTCTGTATTTATGGGACAGCCCGAGCAGTCAACGGAAAACGATACGCAATCATACTGATTCAAGTCATATAAGAAAGAGCGTCTGACAATTCGTGCGGACGCTCTTTTAAAGTCCTGAAAATTTTTTTGAAAACAGCGGACATTTTGCAAAAAAACGTATCTATATAGGTGAAACGACAGAAAGGAGGTCACGTATGCAATATCAAACCACGCAAGCGATCAGCGACACAGAGATCATCGATCTCTATTGGGCGCGTAATGAAGACGCCATCAAATATACCGATCGCAAATACCGAGCATACTTGTTGACAGTAGCAAAAAACATTTTGCAAAATGAACCGGACAGTGAGGAGTGTCTGAACGATACCTACGTATCCGCATGGAACTCCATGCCACCCCACCGTCCCGACTATCTCAAAGCCTTTTTATCCACCATTATCAGAAGGCATTCGCTGCTCTTGTACAGAAACAAGCACAGCCAAAAAAGAGAAGGAATCAGTCAGGCGGTCTCTTTGAGCGATCTTGAAGAAATAATCAGTGATGAGGGGCAGGGGTATGCGCAAAGTGATGCGATCAGACTCTCGGAAATTATTGAGCAGTATCTGGACAGCCTTGACGAGATGCACCGTTACGTCTTTATCAGCCGCTTTTATTACGGAAAGGATATCGGTGATATCGCGCATGTCCTGCACGCACATCGTTCCAAGATCAACAGAGCCATTGCCTACATCAGAAAAACGCTGCGACAAGCGCTGGAAGAGGAGGGCTATACGGTATGAACAGAGATTTGATGATAGATGCGATTTCCCTGATCGATGAAAAATATTTGGAGCAGTATGACAGGTACGAATCGTTTTTGCTTCGCAAGCGCAAAAAGAGCCTGCGCACGGTTCTGGTCAGCGCTGCGTGTATCGCGCTTGTCTTTTCCTTGTTGCTCGTAGCACTTCCCGTAGGATACTATCAGAATCGCGAAGCGATCGATGGCTATGTGGCAGAAGCCATTGACCAGATCCTGTTCCCCCTGGACAATGCGGATGATTCCGATACACAAGAAAAGCTGCAGCTCAACTGGGTACAATGGCCGATTACAGAAAGCGTTTTCATCGCCCTCGGTGCGGGAACGGAAGGCTCGGTCATTGATCAGATGCAGGCCGATACTGATGGGCTATTTGCGAATATGAAGCAGGATCTTGGTGATCTGCTTGCACGTATGTACCAATACTATCTTGATCATAAGCAAGAGATCGACGAGATGATCGGAGAGACGTCTACGGATACCGACGTAGAATCGGATGCGGAAGGCGAATCGCAGGTTGAAACTGGATCTGACGATAATACCGATGGATATGCAGAGGGGCAGATCGTGACGGTCGAGTCGTTGGGACTCGTTCTACGCTATGAGGACGGTACGTTTGCAATAGTCAAGCCGACGGATGATTATCAGGAGCCGGAGCTTGAAATCCCTGCGGAATATGACGGTATTGCCGTGACGAGCATCGATGCCAATGCATTTGCAAAGCAAAGCGCATTGGTCAGCGTTACCGTGCCGGATTCGGTTGCCAAGATCGGTGCGTTTGCTTTTTCCGAATGCACCGCACTTGAAAAGATCACGCTGCCGTCTTCTGTTACAGAGATTCCCGAATCCATGTTCCAAGGCTGTACTTCTTTGAAAAAAATCGACCTTGACGGGATCTCCGTGATCGGTAAAAGAGCGTTTTACGGCTGCAGTACCCTTCGAAACCTAACGGTTGCACAAACTGTTACAAGCATTGGAGACGAGGCATTTGCATCCTGCACTGGTATGATAACGGTAAAGTTCACAAACGACATAGAAGATTTGGGATCGGGCATATTCCAAGGCTGTACCGAGCTTATAAAAGCGGAACTCGGAACGCTTGAACGTGTGGAAGAAAGTATGTTTGACGGTTGCACATCCTTAAACACAGTCATTGTGTACGAAAGCATGACCGAAATCGGAGCGGCTGCGTTCAGAAAATGCCGGAATCTTGACAAGATCGAAGGGCTTACCGTGATCACAAGGCTCGGAGCTTCCGCTTTCAGAGAGAGCGGGATTAACTGTGATATTGTACTTGGACAACCGATCGAGGTGCTGCCAAGTCACGCGTTTTACGGATGCGAATGGCTCACAAGCGTAACCATCCCGACCAGTATAAAATCGATTGAAAGCAATGCATTGGTTCCCGGTACGTCTTTGTGGAGAGTGAGCTATGAGGGAACTGTGGCAGAGTGGCTGGAGATCGACGTCGCGTCAGGCGCTATCCGAAAGGGAATCGCAATCTATTGCACGGACGGCATGGTTATGACAGAGAACAATAGGATTGTAATGTACGAATAAATGCAATCGCTGCAATTTGTTTTGTGATATAATTTTTCTCTTGCAACCCGTGAAAAGTTGTGATATAATGAGCATATATCCAAACGAACGAATCATAAGGAGTGCTGATTATGAAAACGCGACTTATACGACTGTCTTTGCTGTGTCTGTGCGCTTTGATGCTGTTTGCCTGCTGCACAACGCCCCAAGGCCCTTCGGGCGAGGTTGATTCCACCCTTTCGCCCGAAACCGATGTAAGCACGGAAAAGGGGACTGAAGCAGAACCCGAGACCGAAACGGATCCCGCAACGACTGACACGCAAACCGAACCCGAAACGCAGACCGAGCCTGTCACAGAATCTGACACGCAGGCAGAAACCGAGCCGGTAGGTCCTCCACCTCCAACTGTGGATGATGACGGTGACTGCGGTAACATTTATTGGAAGGACTCGGACAAGAAGGTCGGTCAGGTCAGACTTGACTCGATCAAGAACGACGTAACGCAAAAGGAATATGCAAAGACCTTCCAAAACAACGATCTGAAGGTGGACGAGGATCACGGCACCTTTGAGATCTACGGCTGGATCGGCATGAGTATGGAAAACTTCGAGCTTGCATGGCGGCTTGGCGCTGACAACGAGGTGCAATACTGTACCGAGAACGTCGAAGTCGTTGAGCGCGAGGACGCGGTTCTCAAAGCTGCCAAAAAGGAAGGGCAGACCAATGCAACAGGCTTTCGATATAAGCTTCCCATCTGCAGCTTCCCGAGCGGCCAGGAGGTCCATCTGTTGATCAAGGATCTTGACACGGATAAGGTATACTGCTTCTGTGAGCTGAAGATCACGGTCAGAGGCTCTGCTGCAGACGATCTTCGCGCGTCCTTGCAGGAAATTTACGGCCTTGGCTACGGCTCCGATATGGACGTTTCGTTCTATGATCCGATCAATGAGCATGAAAGCGTCAAAGCGCCCGATGACGATGCGAGTGTCAAGCTGTGGTTTGACCATATCACGCAAAAGCTTTCCCGTTACGACACCTCGGGAAAGGACAGCGGTGTGGACAGCTATACCATTCAAATGGGTAAAAACGAGATCGAGGGATGCCAGTTCTTCCTGTATTCTCCTACTACCAAAAAGGTGACCATCAAAATATCGGATTTTACAAACGAGCAGGGGCAGACGATCCCTGCCGAGCTGGGCGTGGAATTCTACGTGGAAGACGGATATCTGCCCTATCACGGATACCCCTCGGGCTTTGTGTATCCCGATGCAGTCATCCCGTACGAGTCGTACGTAGC
>JAZUSJ010000164.1:0-19989 GCA_045606685.1 Eubacteriales bacterium | reverse complement strand
CTGAAGCGTTGTCCGACCGAGGCGATCCGCATCCGCGATGGCCATGCGGTCATCAATTCGGTGCGTTGCATCGATTGCGGAGAATGCATCCGCGTTTGTCCTTACAAGGCCAAAAAGGCCACCCACGACGCCTTGTCTGTTCTGAAGGATTACAAGTACACGGTTGCGCTTCCCGCGCCATCGCTATACGGACAGTTTGATAACCTGGATAATATCGGCTATATCATCCGCGGTCTTCTGGATCTTGGATTTGACGATGTATTCGAGGTTGCCTGTGCTGCAGAGCTGGTCAGTGCCTATACGCGTAAGTACATCAACAGAGAGGACGTAAAAAAGCCTGTGATCAGCTCGGCGTGTCCGACGATCACGCGCTTGATCAGTACCAATTACCCTTATTTATGTGAGAATATCATGCCTATCCTGCCGCCCATCGATATTGCGGCAATGCTTGCAAGGGAAAAGGCTATGGCAGAGCATCCCGAGCTTTCGGATGAGGATATCGGCATTATCTTTATCTCACCCTGTCCCGCCAAGGTCAGTTACGTCAAGAACAACTTTGCGGGAGAGCGCAATTACGTGTCTGCGACCGTTTCGGTCAGAGATATCTATTTTGCGCTGCTTGACAAAATGAACAAGTATAAGGAGGAGCCTTACGAGGTCACCGAGGCCGGAATCATCGGCATCGGCTGGGCGTCCACGGGCGGTGAATCCACTGCAATACTCAACGACCGCTATCTGGCGGCAGACGGTATTGAAAACTGTATCCGCGTGCTTGACCGCATTGACAGCGCGGATATCACCACACTTGATTTTGTTGAGCTGAACGCTTGCAGCGGAGGCTGCGTCGGCGGTGCAATGACGGTGGCTAACCCCTATATTGCACAGGCAAGACTGCAATCGCTCAAGCGTTATCTGCCCGTTTCTCCCAACAGGCCCGCAAGCGATTGGATCCCCGATAAGTATTTCCATGAGAAAGAGATCGAGTACAATCCTTACGGACTGCTTTCCTCCGACCGCCGCACGGCCATGCGCATGATGAGTGATATCGAGTGCATCGGTAAGGCGCTGCCGGGACTGGATTGCGGCTCGTGCGGCGCTCCCAACTGCATGGCGTTTGCCGAGGATATCGTCAAATGCGAGGCAGGTGCGGATGAATGCACGGTCATGCTCAAGCGACTGATGAAGGAAAGGGGCATTGAAACAGAGCGTGAAGAGATCCTTCAACGCTTTGATGCCATTATCAAAGAAAATCACCGTGAAGGGGAGGTGTAGGCAATGAAGGTGCATGCTCTTTGCGAAAAACTGGGCGCGCGCGTGCTTTGTGGCACGGCCGACAGAGAGTTTGAGGGCGTTTATACGGGCGATCTGCTCAGCCGCGCGATGAGCCGCGTACAGGCGGATAATGCCTGGGTTACCATCATGGCCAACATCAACGTCATAGCGGTTGCCAATCTGACAGAGCCTGCAGTCATCGTGCTTGCAGAGGATGTCACAATGCAAAAGGACGCGCTGGATGCGGCTGTGGAAAACGATCTTTGCGTGATCACCACGCCCCTGTCCGCGTATGAGATCTGCTGTGCCATCGGTAAGATGGCAGAGGAAGTCCTATGAGCCTTTATCGGTGTGATCTGCATCTGCATTCCTGCCTGTCGCCCTGCGGCGATGAGGACATGACTCCGGGTAACATTGTGGGCATGTCGCTGCTGAACGGATTGCAGATCGTGGCGCTGACCGACCACAATTCCACCAAAAACTGCCCTGCATTTTTCAAGATCGCCAAGGCAAACGGCATCATCCCCGTCGCGGGCATGGAGCTGACCACCGCAGAGGACATTCACGCGGTCTGCCTGTTTCGGGATCTCGAGAGTGCTATGGAATTCGGTGAGTTTGTGGACAAGCGCCGATTCAAAATCAAAAACGAGCCGGAAATTTTCGGCAGACAGTATATCACGGACGAGAACGACGAGGTGGTGGACGAGGAGGAGCACCTTCTGCTCAATGCATCCTACCTGTCGCTTGAAGAGGCGTATGCAGAGGTCAGAAAGCGCGGCGGCGTGTGCTATCCCGCGCATATCGACCGATCCTCAAACGGCATCATTTCGATGCTGGGCGATTTTCCGCCCGATCCGCCTTTTACGGCGTTTGAGCTGAACGATATTGCATCTCTTGCAAATTGCCTTGAAAAGTATCCCGTGCTGCGCGAGCGAGGCTTGACGTACGTCGCATCCTCGGATGCGCATTACCTGACCGATATTGCCGAGGAGGGCTTTGCAGTCGAGATCGACGACGAGCCGTATTCCTCGCAGCTTGTCAGGGACCGTCTGATCGATTACTTGCTTGGCAAGAGAGAAGGAGTGTAAGATGGACGAGCTTTCACTGTACGTACTGGATATCACCATGAATTCGGTCAGAGCGGGAGCGACGTTGATCTCCATTGAACTGATCGAGCAAGGCGCTTGGCTGGATTTTACCGTGCGCGATAACGGCTGCGGTATGACCGAGGAGCAGCTTTCCAAGCTGTCCAATCCGTTTTTTACCACAAGAAAGACCAGAAAGGTCGGCCTTGGGATTCCGTTTTTGAAAATGCTTGCCGAAATGACGGGGGGATGTGTGGAGATTTCCTCGGTGCATGAATCGGCAGGGGAGCATCACGGAACCGTGACGCACGCAAGATTTGGCAAAGATCACATCGACTTTATTCCGCTTGGGAATATGATAGATACAGTCAAAACGCTGATCCAGGGCTCGCCTGACATCGATTTTGAGTATCTGCACAAAACCGAGCAGGGAGAGGTTACACTCTCCACGCGCCAGTTGCGCGAGGTGCTGGGCGAGGACATCTCGCTTGGCGAGCCCGAGATCCTTGAGTGGATCGGCTCGTACCTCTACGAGCAGTACGAGGGGCTCAATGAAGGTTAGTTTATAAAAAAATTTATAATTATTTCTGAAAGGATCATCACAATGAAGTCACTTGAAGAGCTGAAGGCCATCAAGGCCAAAATGCAGGACAAGGTTGTTCTGCGCAAATCCAGCGGTGATGTCCGTATCGTAGTCGGCATGGCTACCTGCGGTATCGCAGCAGGTGCACGTCCCGTTCTGAACGCTTTCGTACAGGGTATCAACGAAGCGGGCTTGGGCGAGAGTGTTATCGTTACTCAGACCGGCTGTATCGGCATTTGCCAGTACGAGCCTGTTGTTGAGGTTTACACCAAGGATGCGGAAAAGGTTACCTACGTAAAGATGACCGCCGAAAAGGCAGCAGAGGTCATTGAAAAGCACATCAAGGGTGGCAAGCCCGTTGCTGAGTACACCATCAACGCAGACAAGAAGTAATCAAGGAGGATTAAAGAGTTATGATTCGTTCTCATGTACTGATTTGCGGCGGTACCGGCTGTAGCTCTTCGGGCAGCGTTAAGCTGAGCGAAAAGCTGGCAGAGGAACTCAAGGCCAAGGGTCTGGATCAGGAAATCAAGATCGTTCTGACCGGTTGCTTCGGTCTTTGCGCTCTCGGCCCGATCATGATCGTGTATCCCGAAGGCACCTTCTATTCCAGAGTAACACTCGACGACATCCCCGAGATCGTTTCCGAGCATCTGGAAAAGGGTAGAATTGTTGAGCGTCTGGTTTACAATGAAACCGATGCAGCACAGGGCGAGGAGGAGCTGGAGGCAGCATCTCTGAGCGAGACCACCTTCTACAAGAAGCAGAAGAGAGTTGCGCTGCGTAACTGCGGCGTCATCAACCCCGAGAGCATCGAGGAATACATCGCAATGGACGGTTATTTCGCACTGGAGAAGGCTCTGCGCGAAATGACGCCCGACGAGGTTATCCAGACCATTCTGGATTCCGGCTTGCGCGGCAGAGGCGGTGGCGGATTCCCCACCGGTCTTAAGTGGAAGTTCGCATCCGGCAACCGTGGCCAGGTCAAGAAGTACGTTGCATGTAACGCGGACGAGGGCGACCCCGGTGCGTTCATGGACCGTTCCATCCTGGAGGGTGACCCCCACGCAGTGATCGAGGCTATGGCTATTGCAGCTTACGCGATCGGTGCTGACGAGGGTTACGTATATGTTCGTGCTGAGTACCCCATCGCAGTCAACCGTCTGCAGATCGCAATCGATCAGGCAAGAGAGTACGGCCTGCTGGGCGAAAACATTTTCGGTACCGGCTTCAACTTTGATATGAAGATCCGTCTTGGCGCAGGCGCATTCGTTTGCGGTGAGGAAACCGCTCTGATGACCTCTATTGAGGGTAACCGCGGTGAGCCCAGACCCCGTCCTCCTTTCCCGGCAGTTAAGGGCTTGTTCAACCAGCCTACCGTACTGAACAACGTAGAGACCTACGCAAACATTCCTCAGATCATTCTCAACGGCGTAGAATGGTTCACCAGCATGGGCACCGAGAAGTCCAAGGGTACCAAGGTATTCGCACTGGGCGGCAAGATCACCAACACCGGTCTGGTTGAGGTTCCCATGGGTACCACCCTGCGCGAGGATATCGAGGAGATCGGCGGCGGCATCCCGAACGGCAAGAAGTTCAGGGCTGCTCAGACCGGTGGTCCTTCCGGCGGTTGTATCCCCGCATCCCTGATCGACACCCCCATCGACTATGACAACCTGACTGCGATCGGCTGTATGATGGGCTCGGGCGGTCTGATCGTTATGGACGAGGACAACTGCATGGTTGACATTGCAAGGTTCTTCCTGTAATTCACGGTTGACGAATCCTGCGGTAAGTGTACTCCTTGCCGTGTAGGTACTCGCAGACTGCTTGAGATCCTGGATAAGATCATTTCCGGTAACGGTGAGCTTGAGGACCTGGATCGCATGGAAGAGCTGTGCGAGTACATCAAGTCCGCATCTCTGTGCGGCCTTGGCCAGACTGCTCCTAACCCCGTTATCGCAACCCTGAAGTTCTTCCGCGATGAGTATATTACACATATCGTAGACAAGAAGTGCCCTGCAGGCGTCTGCAAGAGCCTGATGTCTTACGTCATTGATAAGGAAAAGTGCATTGGCTGCGGCAAGTGCCTGAAGAACTGCCCTGCAGATGCCATCACCAAGACCGACTACGTAGCTCCCGGCCACAAGCTGCCTTCGCTGACCATCGACGCTTCCAAGTGCGTCAAGTGCGGCGCTTGCGTATCCGGCTGTAAGTTCGGCGCAATCTATAAGGACTAAGAAAGGAGAATTGTGGATATGGAAACCAAAATGCTTAATATCAAGATCAACGGTCAGCCCTATACCGTACCCTACGGAACCACTGTTCTCGAAGCTGCCAAGCTGGCAGGCATCGATATTCCCACCCTTTGCTACCTCAAGGACATCAACGAGATCGGTGCATGCCGTCTGTGCCTTGTTGAGGTCAAGGGCGCGCGCGGCCTCGTAACCGCTTGCGTATACCCCATCGAGCGCGAGGGTACTGAAATTGTAACCAACTCTCCCGCTATCATCAAGGCAAGAAAAATGAATCTCCAGCTGCTTCTGTCCAACCACAACAAGAAGTGCCTGTCCTGCGTGCGCTCCACCAACTGTGAGCTGCAGAAGCTGTGCCAGGAATACGGTGTGGAAGAGGACTACTATGCAGGCGTCAAGACCGAGAGCCGCATCGACGATTCCTCCTGCGCAATCATCCGCGATAACAGCAAGTGCATTCTGTGCCGCCGTTGCTCCGCAATGTGCGAAAAGGTACAGGGCATTGGCGTCATCGGCGCAAACGACCGTGGCTTTGATACCCACATCGGCTGCACGTTCGATACTCCTCTTGCTACCACCTCCTGCGTCAACTGCGGTCAGTGCATCAACGCATGCCCCGTAGGCGCGCTGTATGAAAAGGATTCTACCGATGAGGTATTCGAGGCTCTGGCAGACACCTCCAAGCACGTTGTCGTTCAGACTGCTCCCGCAGTCCGTGCAGCAATCGCTGAGGAATTCGGCAATCCCATCGGTACCAACGGTGAGGGCAAGATGGTTGCAGCTCTGCGCCGTCTGGGCTTTGCAAACGTATTTGATACCGACTTTGCAGCAGACCTGACCATTATGGAAGAAGCTACCGAGTTCTTGGGCAGATTCAAGAACGGCGGTGTTCTGCCTATGATCACCTCCTGCTCGCCCGGTTGGGTTAAGTACTGCGAGCATTACTATCCCGAGTTCACCGACAACCTGTCCTCCTGCAAGTCGCCTCATCAGATGCTGGGTGCGATCACCAAGACCTACTACGCAGAGAAGATGGGCTGGGATCCCAAGGACATCGTCATGGTATCCATCATGCCTTGTACTGCAAAGAAGTTCGAGATCGGCAGAGCTGACGAGAACGCAGCAGGCGTACCCGACGTTGACATCTCCCTGACCACTCGCGAGCTTGCTCGTATGATCCGCCGCGCAGGAATCAACTTCAACGAGCTTCCCGAGGAGCAGTTTGATGCACCTCTGGGCATCTCCACCGGTGCAGGCGTCATCTTCGGCGCAACCGGCGGCGTTATGGAAGCAGCACTGAGAACTGCTGTATTTGCTCTGACCGGCAAGAACCCCGAGAAGCTGGACTTCCACGAGGTTCGCGGCACCGCAGGTTGGAAGGAAGCAAGCTACACCATTGGTGACATCACCCTGAACGTAGCTGTTGCATCCGGCACCAAGAACGCAGCTGCTCTGCTTGACGCTGTCAAGAGCGGCGAGAAGAAGTACGACTTCATCGAGATCATGGGTTGTCCCGGCGGCTGTGTAAACGGCGGCGGTCAGCCTCACGTTGAAGCAAAGGTACTCAACTGGACCGACGTACGCGCTCTGCGTGCAAGCGTACTGTACAACCTGGACGCTTCCATGCCTCTGCGTCTGTCCCACGAGAACCCCGCTATCAAGGAGCTGTACGACACCTTCTTGGGCGAGCCCAACAGCCACAAGGCACACGAGCTGCTTCACACCACCTACGTGAAGAGAGGCCTTTAATACATGAAAACAACCCGCGACGTCGTCGCGGGTTGTTTTATTCTGTAACCGCCACCATACGGTTGCCACGGATGAAAGTTTCGGTCAAGCCTTTACAAAGGCTTGCGGGGTACGGGGCAGAGCCCCAAAAAACGCCGTAACAAGTGTTTCGCCTCTGCGGAGGCGACGAGGGCTTCGCGCCCTCGACCTGCGCCAGCCTTTGTAAAGGCTGGACCGAAACTTTCATCCGAGGCAACCGTAAGGCTTTTCGTTTTTAAAATATGATCGCCAACACCAAAAGGTGCAGGGGATAGAACGCGTAAAAGCCGTATTTGACTACCGCTGCCCACACCTTGCTTTGGGGCTTTGGCCCCGGTTGTCCGTTATAGAGCACCATGGGAATAAATGCGGCCGCTGCAAAGATGCCGCGCTGGTAGACCGGCTCATCCCACGCGCCCGTGGTCAGCTGATATCTGTAGGCAAACAGCATCGCGATCGGACACCACGCCCACTTGGCCTGTGCGAAAAGATAGAACAAAAGGATCAGAACAACGCCCATCCAGCCGTAATCCGCGCCTGCAAGATCTGCTGCGTATACAACGGCAACGCTTGCCGCACAAAGCAGCAAAGCATACAGCCACCAAGCCTTGTCTTTCTTTTTCGACACGCGCTTACCAAGCTCCAAAAGCCACATGGCGCAAAAGCCGGCCGAGAGCGTGAACAGAATATTCAAATGATCCCATTTCCACCAGACTCCGTCAAAGCAGAAGGTGTAGACGGGCTGCGTGATCATGGCAAACGCCAAAAGGCGCAACAGATATTTCCACCTTGAGCGCGTGTGCAAAAATCCCTGTGCCAGCATAAAAGCGTATAAAGGGAAGGACACGCGTCCGATCATGCGCCAGATCTCCCATCCGGGGAACGCGCCAACCGCTGCCGTATGGTCAATCAGCATGGTTCCCATGGCAATGATCTTGATCCAGAATATACTCAAAGCAAAGCACCTCCAAAGCTGTTTTACCTATTATACCATATATTCAAAAAAACTGTTTGTTTTTTTGCAAAAAATATTGCAATGAATTTGTGTTTATGATAAAATAATAATGTAAATAGAATTTACCCTCAAGGAGATGCAGTATGAATATCGGGGAGAAGATCAAGAATCTTCGAATGTCCAAAATGATCACCCAGCAGGAGCTGGCAGGCGATTTTATCACGCGCAATATGCTCTCGCGCATTGAGCATGGCGCAGCACTGCCCAGCCTTCCGACTGTCATGTATCTTGCCAACCGCTTAGGCGTGCCTGCGGGCTTTTTGCTGGCGGAGGAGGAGAACGAATTTCTGTATCAAAAGATCCGCCATATGCCCAATATCCGCAGAGCCTATAAAATGGGCGACTGGCGCATTTGCCGCCAGCTTTGTAAGTCCGCGCTGTCCGAATCGGACGACGAGATCGCGCTGCTCATGGCAGGATGTGCGCTGGAGATCGCCAAGGAGGAATTTTTCGCGGGGCATTTGCATAACGCCTGCCATTGGCTGGATACCGCGTTGCGTGACGCCCGACAAACGGGATACTATACCGAGCATATCACCGCTCCCGCCATTGTGTATTTTCGCTATATGCGGCATATCTCGCCCTCGCTTGCATCCTTTGAGGCGGAGGATCTCTTGCCGGGTGAGCGCGACTTATCCGCATGGCACGAGCCGTTTTGCCGCTATATTCTGATCATGGAGCAGAAAGGAATATCCGAATCGCTGCACCATTTTGACGATGCTTCTCCCATGGAAAGACAGCTGGATCTGCACGTACAGGCAGCCGCCTTGCAGGCTTCGGGCGATCATGCGGGTGCGTATCGCGTGCTGCAGCAGATCATGGCGGCCGAGCAGCCACCCGTCCCCGTGCTTTTGTATCAGGTACTGCACGATATGGAAAGCTGCTGCCGCGCACTTGACGACTACAAGGGGGCTTACGATCATGCGCTGCACAAGCTTTCGGTGCATGAAAAGCTGCTTGCGGAGAGTACGGTATGAAGCGCGTTGTACTTGTTTTCTTGGTTTTGGCGCTGGCCTTGGTCGGATGCTCCGCGCAAAGGATACGCACGGAAAACGGCGAGGAGCTGGGACGTGACGAGCAGCAATCGCTATACGATGATCGTCTGGAGCAGCAAGGTGAACCGGATATCAGCGCGAAGGGAACGGTGTATTGGACACAAAGCGGCACGAAATACCACAGGGATCCTGCGTGCAGCTATATCAAAAATGCAAAGGAGCTGCATTCCGGCACGGTGGCCGAGGCAGCAAATCACGGTGCAAGCAGCCCATGCTCGCGCTGTGGCGGAGGGGAAAGGTCATGAATCATCAAATCAGAATCAGACAGGCAACCTTTGAGGATATCGAGGCGATCATGCCCGTGTTTGACCAGGCGCGCGCAGCCATTGCCGCCTTGGGAATTGATCAATGGCAGGACGGATATCCGAGCAGGGAGCATATTGAAGCGGATATTGTCAAAGACGTCGGCAGGGTGCTGGTTGCGCCCGACGGTACGGTACAGGGGTATTTTGCCATGCTTACCGAGCCGGAGCCTACCTATGCAGAAATATTTGAGGGCGCGTGGCTGACCGACGGCGCGTATCTGACCGTGCATCGCGTAGCCATGTCGGACGCGCTGCGCGGCCGTGGCGGTGCAGCCGAGGCGATGCAATATGCAATCTGCAGAGCCGTGCGACAAGGACTCGGATCGGTCAGGATCGATACGCACAAGGGCAACGTGCGCATGCGCAAATTCCTTGAAAAGCAAGGCTTTTTGGCCTGTGGCATCATCTATCTTGAAAGCGGTGCGCAGCGCGTTGCGTACCAAAAGGATCTGCGCCCCGTTCTTGCGGCAGCACCCACCGTGCTGTATGAGGACAGGAGCATGATGATCTGCCAAAAGCCCGTCGGACAGCCCAGCCAACCTGATCCCGCACACGCGGATGGATCGGATCTGTATTCGCGCATCATCGCGTGGCAAACGGCCTGCGGATATGCCCCCGCGGCATACCTTGTGCATCGGTTGGATACTGCTACGGGCGGTGCCATCCTGTTTGCCAAGGATCGCGAAAGCGCGGCAAGGCTTGGCGGTATGGTGGTGGGCAAGCAGATCTTCAAGCAGTATCTGGCCGTCGTACACGGCACGCTTGCACAGCGAGAGGGGCGCATGGACGATTATTTGTATCACGATAAGGCCCAAAACAAGGCCTTTGTCGTGGATTCTGCACGCAAGGGCGTGAAATTGGCAAGCCTGCGCTACAGAACGCTTGCGCAAAATGGTGATTACAGTCTGGTCGAGGTCACGCTGGAAACAGGGCGCACGCATCAGATCCGCGCGCAGTTCTCCCACGCGGGGCATCCGCTGCTGGGGGACGGAAAGTACGGCAGTCGCGAAAAGAGCTGCACGACCGCTCTGTGGGCGTACAAGCTGGGTGTGATCAGCCCGGCAAAGCGCAGTTATCAGGAGGCGATCAGCATGCCCCCGAACGCGTATCCATGGAATTTGTTTGAAATATTTGGAGGTTGATATGGCATTCCCGAAGGACTTTTTATGGGGCTGCGCAACCAGCGCAGGACAAATCGAGGGCGGAGTTGCAGCAGACGGAAGAACTCCCAGCATTTGGGACACCATGGCAGGCAAGCCGGGTAAGATCTTTGGCGGACATACTCCGGAGATTGCTTGCGACAGCTACCGTCAATTCGACCGTGACCTGAAAAATTTGTGCGATCTTGGCGTCAATTCCTATCGCCTGTCCATTTCCTGGTCGCGCGTCATGCCAAACGGCACGGGGCAGATCAATCCGGCCGGCATAGACTATTACAGACGCGTCTTTGAGCAGCTGCTGGAAAAGGGGATCGCGCCTTGCGTGACGCTGTATCATTGGGATCTGCCGCAGGTGCTGGAGGATAAGGGCGGCTGGGTGAATCGCGACTCGATCGAGTGGTTTGGCGAGTATGCCGACAAAATGTTCGCGGCCTATGGTGACATCGTACCCATGTGGGCAACCGTCAATGAGCCGATTGCCACATACGTGGGCTATGCGCTGGGCGGCTTTGCACCGGGGTATACCAACGAAGCGTGGGGAAATCAGGCGCGTCATAATATCCTGGTTGCACACGGAAAGGGCGTGCAGGCCTTCCGTGCGCACAATCTGCCGGATTCCAAGATCGGTGCTGTCATCGATATCTGGAAGCGGCACGCGCTGACAAATTCGCCCGAGGATATTGCGCTGATGATCGATCAGGACGAGCGTAACTGGAAATTCTACTGCGATCCGCTGTACGCAGGCCGTTACAGCGATTATATCCTGGAGCATCTGGAGCGCGAAGGCACGCTGATGCAGATCGCGCCCGAGGATTACGGCATAATGAGTCAGAAGACCGATTATTTCGGCCTGAACGTATATAACCGCGTTCCCGTGACGCATAATCAAAAGGTGCAGGCGGATTTCTCGCAGGGCGGCAATTTCCTCAATAACCGCACCGAGTATTATCCCAAGGCGGTATACGACGCGATCGTCATGCTCAAGGACATGTACAAGCTGGATATTCCGTTCTACGTCACCGAAAACGGCACGTATTTTGAGGGCGATGAGCCCGTGGGCACGGATGGCATGATACATGACGACGACCGCATCCGGTACGTGCAGGGCTTCCTTTCCTATATCGAAAAGGCGATCGAGGAGGGATACGACGTGCGCGGCTATTATCTGTGGAGCCTGATGGACAACTTTGAGTGGAGCGCAGGCTACAATTTCAAGTTCGGGATCATGAGCTGTGACCGACAGGGAAGGACCGCTTGGAAAAAGAGCGCACATTTTTATCGGGATTTTATTGCAAATCATAAATAAACTGTGAATTATTTCTGAAATTTTCAAGAAATGTGAAACATTTTGTCATATTTGGCGTCTATAATAATATAGGGTATTTTTACAGCTTCTGGGAGGGATCACATTGAAGACTTATGCAAGGAGAATTTGGGCAGCGATTTGCGCAGTATGGATCAGCATGGCAGGAACGCAGGCGGTCTTTGCAACCGAGCAGGGGACTGAGCCTGTTGACAGAGCTGCTTCCGGCTTTATGATGACCATGGACGTGCTGCAAAAGGTGTGCCTTGTGATCGTGGTGATTGTCGCGATTGCGGTTCTTGCATTTTACGTAGTCAAAATGGTGCTCAAAAAGTTGTACGTACACGAGGAAGAGCCGAAGCAGGACGAAAAAGAATGAAAACAGGGGCTATCTGAAAGATAGTCCCTGTTTTCGTTGATATTGCAGCTTGATCAGTTGCAGATCTCGTAAGCCATGCGATACAGCTTTTCGATCTTGGCCTGGCGGTAGGCGCAACGAGCACGCATGGAAGCGATCTCGTCGGCACTGAAGCGGTCCAGGTCGCCCTCCTTGAGCTTGCCCTTGTTCATGCGGTCAAGCACCAGCGCGTAGTTGATATCCTCGTTGGTGATCTTGTTTTCCAGTACACACATAACGCGGTTGGACTTGCCCTGAAGCAGCAGGTTGACTGCCTCAACGCCCATCTGTGTTGCTGTCATACGGTCACGCAAGGTGGGGCCGCCGCCGCGGATGATATGACCGACGCGAGCAAACTTGGTCTCAACACCTGTGCGTTCCTGTACCTTCTCGGCGAAGTACTCGCTGTACTTGCGGCCGTTTACCTGAGGCATACCCTCGGAGAACACCACGATAATGCCTCTCTTACCTTTGTCACGCACGCTTGCGATCTTTTTGATTGCAGCCTCTTCGTCAAAGCCGGTTTCGGGAATTGCAATCGCAACAGCACCCGTGCAAATACCGGCGTAAAGCGCGACCAGACCGCAGTCTCTGCCCATGACCTCCACGACGTTGCATCTTGCGTGAGATTCACAGGTATCGCGCAGATAGTCGATCATGCCAAGCAGCGTGTTTACAGCGGTATCGTAGCCGATGGTCAGATCGGTTGCGGTAATGTCGTTGTCAATGGTTGCGGGAATACCGATCGCGGGAATGCCGTGGTTGGTAATATCCGTTGCGCCGCGGAAGGTACCGTCGCCGCCAATCGCTACGATCGCGTCAATGTCATGATCGCGGCAGGTCTGCAGGGCCTTTTCCATGCCTTCGGGCGTTGCAAACTCGGGGCAACGGGAGGAGTACAGGATGGTACCGCCACGCGTGATGATATTGGAAACGCTGTGGGATTCGAGCGGGATCAGGTCACGGTTTATAAGACCTGCATAACCGCCGTTGATGCCGACGACCTCAATGCCCTCGGACAATGCCTTTCTTGTCACGGCTCTGACAGCCGCATTCATGCCGGGAGCATCGCCGCCCGACGTCAAAACACCGATTTTCTTGAACTTTGCCATGTATTTGCCTTTCTTTCCCATCATGGGACACAAAATATCTCAATTTAATATTTTACCATAAATTCCTGTAAAAATCAATAGCTTGAGTGAAAAAACTGTCGTTTACGGCTTGATATTTTTTGCCTGGCGTACTGCAAGCGTAAGAGCGAGCAGGGCAGCGCGGCTGCGGATTTCGTGTCTGGGCAGATAAGGCGGCATGCAATAGCGCACGGCAAAGGTGCGACCTTGCGAGCTGACACCGATATAGACCGTGCCGACAGGCGTTTTTTCGCTGCCGCCCCCCGGGCCTGCCACACCTGTCAGGGAGATGGCAATATCCGCGCCCGTTCGTTCTCTTGCGCCCTGTGCCATGGCCTTGGCCACGGGGGCAGAAACCTCGGTGTAGCGGTCGATCAGCTCTGAGGGAACGCCCAGAAGCTCTATCTTCATTTGGTTGGTATAGGTGATAAAGCCGCCTGCGTAAACAGAGGAAATGCCGGGCTGCGAGGTCAAGAGGCCTCCCACAAGACCGCCCGTGCAGGATTCTGCCGTGGCAAGACGGTAGCCGTATTTTGCATAGATCCCGTAAAGGTCGGCTACGGGGTTGGGTGTAATAATCAGTCTATTTACCTTTTGCATAGTCTTCTCCTTAAAAACGGCAGTTCCCGGAGAACTGCCGTTGTGATGCATTATTTGTTGTCCTTGATATGAACGTCCATTTGCGGATAGGGGATGCTGATCCCGTTTTGAGCAAACGATGCCTTGACCTTATCTCCAATGTCAAATTTTACAGTCCAATAGTCGCTGTTTTTGCACCATGCGCGAGCTGTGATCTTGACTGCGCTGTCGGTCATTTCAGTCATGCGGACGAAATGGGCAGGATCCTTTAATACAAGCTCGTGAGAATTGATGATGTCGTTGATGATCTTGATTGCCTTGTCGCAATCCGATTCGTAGGAAATGTTGAAATCGATGTCCACACGACGGTTCTCCTCACGGGAGTAGTTAATGACCGTGGAGTTGGTCAGACCACCGTTGGGAAGCATGACGTGCTTGTTATCACCCGTACGGATCGTTGTGTAGAAAAAGCCAACGTCAATGACAGTGCCGCAGACGCCCTGCGTTTCAATGAAGTCATCGATACGGAAAGGACGGAACAAAAGCAGCATAAAGCCGCCTGCCAAGTTGGAAAGCGAGCCCTGCAAAGCCAAGGCGATGGCAGCACCCGCACTGGCGATCACCGTGATCACGGATGCCATGGGTACGCCAATGATGGCAACGATCGAAACGATCAGCAAAATGTTGAGCGCGATCTTGATCAGATGGTGTAAAAAGACGCGAACGGTGCGGTCCATTTTGTCAAATTTCTTGCCGTTGGGGAAGAATTTGAGCAAAAGCTTGATCAGCAGATTGCCGATCAGCAAAATAAGAAGGCAAGCCAGAATCTTGCCGGCGATGTTGATACAAAGAGGAATGAGATTGTCGGGGCTGAGCCAAGCCAGAATGGCGTCAAGGTAGCCTGCAGCACCTGACTCTGCAACCGTATCGGTTACAGCCTCGGTGGCTTGCTCGGTAATTTCTTCGGCAGCGCGAAGAATGGGACGGGGTGATAACAATGGATACACTTCCTTTCACATAATGAGTTACCGGTATTATATCACAAAATAGTATCTTTGTAAACTATTTTAGCAAAATTGTTTGCTTGACATCAAGGATTTTTTTATGTATAATGGTAGAAACAAGCAAAAGGAGGATTGCACCGTGAGCAAATGTACGGCATGTCCGAGGGGATGCGGTGTGAACCGCGACGCGCACAGGGGGTATTGTGGGCAGACAAATGCATTGCGCATCGCGCGCGCAGCGTTGCATATGTGGGAAGAGCCATGCATCAGCGGCGAGCGAGGCTCGGGAACCGTGTTCTTTTCGGGCTGCAATCTGGGCTGCGTGTTTTGCCAGAATTATCGTGTCAGCCACCGCGGGCAGGGAATCGAGATCAGCGCGGACGAGCTGATCGGAAAAATGCTTGATTTGCAACAGCAGGGTGCGCACAATATCAATTTAGTCACCCCCACGCATTATGCCGAGCAGCTTGTGCCGGTGCTTGCAAGGATCAAGCCCATGCTGCATATCCCGATCGCTTATAATACGGGCGGCTACGAAAAGACCGAAACGCTGGAGATGCTTGCGCCTTACGTGGATATCTGGATGCCAGATTTCAAATTCGGCAACGCGCAGATCGCAAAGGATTACGCGGGTGCGCCCGATTATCCCGAGGTTGCGGCGCGTGCGATTGCCAGGATGTATGAAATGGCAGGCAAGGTGCAGTTTGACGAGGACGGCATGATGCAGCGCGGTGTGCTGGTGCGACACTTGGTGCTGCCCGGCTGCCGCAAGGACTCCATGGCGGTGCTGGACAGGCTTGCCGGGATCGTACCCGTGTCCGACGTGCGCCTGAGCCTGATGAGCCAATATACCCCCGAATTTGCCACCGACGCACCCTTTGCCAACCTGCACCGCCGCGTGACCTCGTTTGAATATGAGTCGGTCATGACGCATGCCGAAAAGCTGGGCTTTGTTGGCTACATGCAGCAAAGAGAATCGGCAACGGCAAAATATACGCCTGAGTTTGAAGGGGAAGAGAATTCTTAAAGCATGGAAAGTATAATGGTGATGTGATGGAAGAACTGATTTTACAAAGGCCAACCGCAGAATATGCACAGCAGATCATGGAGTGCAAAAAGGAATATCTGGCTGCAGACAGCTCGATGGATGGCTGCGGTCCGCTGCGTCGCACCGACGATCCGATGGAGTATATCCAAAAATGCGCCATGGAGGAACACCCCGAAACCTGTCCCGCAGAGCTTGTACCCGCAACGCAATTTATGCTTGTCAGAAAAGCGGATAACAAGGTGCTGGGCTTTTTGCAGGTCAGGCACGAGTTTAACGACTATCTCTCCAAGTTTGGCGGCCATATCGGTTATTCTGTAAGACCGAGTGAGCGCCGCAAGGGATACGCCAAGCAGATGCTCCAAATGGCGTTGCCGTACTGCCGCGAGATCGGGCTTGATAAAGTGTTGATTACTTGCATGGATGGCAACGTGGGGAGCGAAAAGACCATTCTTGCCAACGGCGGCGTATATGAATCCACGGTACACGAGCCGAATGGTAACGTGGATCTGAAAAGATTTTGGATTGAGATATGAACTAAGATGCTTTGTTTATAAGGAGTGAGTGTATGGCGAGCGTTATATTAGTTTGCGGTTTGAATGGCGCAGGCAAAAGCACACTGGCAAAAGCACTTGCCGAAAAAATAAATTGCCGCTTCATTGACATTGAAGATTTATACTTTTCTCGCCAAGACAATCCGGATTATCCCTATGAAAAAGCCCGTCCTTATGAAGAGGTTGTGTCAATGCTAACAAACATTGCAAACGGTGAAAATAACTTTGTTTTGGCATCGGTAAGAGGTAGCTTCGGAGAGGAATTTGTTTCTCACTTGAAGTGTGTAATCTGTATTGAAGTTCCAAGGGAAATACGATTAAAGCGAGTAAACCATAGGTCATACATGCGTTTCGGAGAGAAAAGCTGTAAAGGCGGTGATTATTACGAGCAAGTCAAATCATTCTATGATTTTTGTGCTTCAAGGGATGATAATTTTGTGAATGATTGGCTATCAACGATATGCTGCCCTATCATCAGAGTAGATGGAACGTTGCCAATAAGTGATAATGTGAATCTGATTGCAAAAAAGTTGAATTCACAGAAGGAGTAATGATGGATTTTGAACAACTTGCAAAAATAGAAAACGAAAGTGAACGCGTAAACAGAACCTATGACATATTCAACGAGGATGCAAGGCTCAATCATTCCAAAGCCGCGCGTGTTGAATTTCTGACCACCGTTCGCTACATAGAAAAATACTTGAAGGATGGCGACAAAATTCTCGACATTGGCGCAGGTGCAGGGGAATACAGCCTGTATTTTGCCCGCAAGGGATATGCGGTATCGGCGCTTGAGCTTGCCGATGCCAATATCGCCGCTTTCAAAAAGAAGCTCACCCCCGAAGATAAGATCGATCTTGTGCAAGGCAACGCGCTTGACCTCTCTCGCTATGCAGATAAGTCGTATGATATTGTCCTTCTGTTCGGCCCGCTTTATCATTTGAAAAATGATGCGGACAAACAGAAATGTATCAGCGAAGCAAAGCGTGTTTGTAAGGATGGCGGAAAGATCTTCTTCGCCTTTATTTCCAATGACTTTGTTTTCCTCACCGAGTTCGGATATGACGTAGAATATTTCAGCAACGGCGATTACGACAAGGAAACCTTCAAGCTCCACGACTTTCCGTTTGTTTTCCATACGGTCGGGGCTGCGAGAAAGCTTCTTGCCAACGGCGGTATCAACATTCTGCACGAGGTAGCCTCCGACGGCGCTTCCGAGCTTTTGGCGGCGAGAATCAACGAAATGAGCGACGAGGATTACGCACAGTATCTTCGCTATCATTTCTATATCTGCGAAAAGCCGGAGCTGTTGGGTATGACCAATCATTTGCTGTTCGTGGGGGAAACAGAAATAAGCGGATAGCCAAACGGACGTGCGCTACAAAGGCGTCCCCCGGGGGGACGCCTTTGCAGCGCGTGTCAGTTCTAATGCTCAACCACCGAGAGAAAAATCATATGTCTCGAGGTGTGCGCTAATGGAAGATTAAGGAGAAACAAAAAACAAATGTGCCCCTCGCAACTCACCCATCGGGTGATTTTTCGCGCAATCTGCGTTGTTGACTTTGTGCTTTTCGATTGCTATAATGAATGCATAAAGGCCTTTAAATGAACTGAAAAGGAGATTTTTATGGAAATCGGAGCAAAAATCAAGCAACTCAGAATCAAGGCGGGCTTGACGCAGGAGCAGCTGGCGCGTGGACTTAGCATCAGCGCGCAATCGGTATCCAAATGGGAAAATGCCGTGACCATGCCGGACGTTGCGCTTTTGCCGCTGCTTGCAGGCGAGCTTGGTGTGAGCATTGACGAGCTTTTTGACCTGACAGTGGAGCAAAAGCTGCACCGCATTGAGCGCGGTTTGGACGTGCAGAGCGAGTTTTCTCCCGAGGAATTTGCGCGGCATGAGGAGTTTTTGCTGCATCAGCTGGATGAGCATCACGACAGAACCGAAATTTTGGAGTATCTTTCCCGCCTGTATCATTTCCGCATGGAGGCAGATGCAAGGCGCGTCAGCAAATATGCACGAGAGGCAATGCTGCGCGCGCCCGAGCGCAAGTGCTGCCAATGGATGCTGCAAATGGCCGAGGGCGCTGACATGTGGGATTGGAACGTGGCAAATCATGCACGCGTGATCGACTTTTATAAGGAGATCATCGCAAACGACCGCATTACCCCCAAGGCGGCCTTGCCGTACATGTATCTGATCGACAATCTGATTGCAGATCACCGCACCGCGGAGGCGGCAAAATATCTGGAAGAATACGCGGCACTGCCTGCGGCAAGACCTTTTGTGATTCCCGTGTATCGCGCGCATATCGCGCTTGCCGAATACGACGTGGCAAGGGCTGACGCGATCATGGCCGATGCAGAGCAGTATTTTGGCAGCGATCCCGGATTTTTATTTGAGAAGGCGCAGTACCACGCCCGCAAGGGAGATTACCGCACGGCTATTGCGTATTATGAAAAATCCTGGGAGGCAGAGCCCGAAAAGCCGAGATATACAGACGCTTTGGACGCGATCTGTACCGCGTACGAGATCCTTGGTGACAAGGAAAATGCCATTGCGGCCTGTGACCGCCTGCTCATCAGTCTGACCGATGAATGGGGCTATGAAAAGGACCACGCCCCCGTGATCGAGGCACAGAAAAGAAAGAATAGCCTGTTATGACGTGAGTAGTGATATTATGACCTACGGTCATAGTGATATTGCTTGCAGCAGTGATATTATCGCTTTGCGATAGTGATATTGTGCTTCGCACAGATAACAAAAAACCTCGAGCAGCTGCTCGGGGTTTTTTGTTAATACGCAATGGTGGTCATCAGCGCGTATTCGGGCTGGGAAACGTCCAATCTGGACGCCTGTGCCACGATGGGCTGATCGCTTTCCACAAGCACCGCGTAGGGCTTGTTGCGGGGAATGGGCTGGCCGTTGTCGGCAACCATTTTGTCAAGTCTGATGTGATTGGTGCGATTGTTCTCGCAAACAGCATGCAGGCCGGTCAAAGGCTCCTGATCCTCAAAATAAATAGTCAGATCGATGTGCGCGGTCTTGCCCGAAATATTGAGCACGCAAACAGCCTCGTGGCTGACGAATTCGCCCTTGACCGTGTCGCTCATATAGCCGTCGGGAATCATCCAAACGTTCTTTCCGTACATATGAAAATCTCCTTTGCAAACAAATATTTACAAAGCAAGTATATCACATTCGCTCCCGTCTTGTCAAGCATTATTTGCCCGAGTCGGAGCAGGTGACCGACGCTGCGTTCAGGCTGTAATTCATCGAGCCCACCGAAATGCGCGACCATGCGTCCTGCGTGCCGCCGTAGCGGATCGATTTGAGCGACTTGCAGCCGTAGAATGCCATATCCTCGATTTTGTTGACGCTTGCGGGGATATTGACCGAGGACGCGCCTGCGCCTGCAGGGTAGTGAACCAGCGTTTTGCCGTCAATGGTATACAGCACACCGCCGATGTCCTTATAGG
>JAZUSJ010000163.1:0-27193 GCA_045606685.1 Eubacteriales bacterium | reverse complement strand
ACCTGCTCGTAGGGGATGTTCAGCTCTCTGGACAGGATCTCCACAACCATCGAGGAGCAAAATCCTCCCTGGCATCTGCCCATGCCGCTGCGCGTGCGGCGCTTGACACCGTCCACGTCACGCGCACCGGGATTGGTACGGATGGCGTATACGATCTCACCCTCGTTCACCTCTTCGCAGCGGCAGACCATGTTGCCGTATGCGGGATCCTTTGCAATGACTTCGTTTTTCCGTTCGTCGTCAAGTGTACGGTACCACCCCGAGGGCTTGCGGATGGGGTTCCAGGTTTCCTTCTTTTTCATGGCAAGGCCTTGCGCCTCAAGCAGCTCCACGCAATATTCTCCCAGCGCGGGTGCGCTTGTCAAACCGGGGCTTTCAATGCCGCCGAACGTAATAAAGCCGGGAGCGGAGGCATGAATGATGAAGTCGCCCGTGCTGCCGACGGCACGCAAGCCTGTAAAGCTTGTAATCACGCTGCCGAACGGAATGCCCTTGATATATCTTGCGCTTTGCGCGCGAATGCTTGCAATGCCTGCAGCGGTGGTATCGTTGTCCTCTTTATCGGTCATCTCCTCTGCAGTCGGGCCGAGCATGACGTTGCCGCCCGTGGTGGCGGTGACAAGAATGCCCTTGCCCTTGGGAGTGGGCGTGGAAAACAGCGTATAGCTTGTCAGATAAGGCGTGCATGCCTTGTCCAGCACCATATATTCACCGCGTCTGGGGTGAACCGAGAACGATTCGTCCCCAACCATGGCAGCGATCTTATCGGAATAAAGTCCCGCTGCGTTGACAACGTATCTTGCCTGTACGCTCTGTTCACCAGCATAAAGCGTATAAACGCCATCTTCATATTCAATGCGATCGACCTCGAAATTGCGAATAAACTGCGCACCGTTATCCATTGCGTTTCCCAATGCAGCATCGCAAAGGCCAAACGGGCTGACGATCGCACCCGTAGGCGCCCGGAGTGCGCAGGTGACCTCGTCGGTCACGTTGGGTTCAAGCGCAAGAACGCCCTCGCGATCAAGCACCTCAAGGCCCTCGACACCGTTTTTGACACCGCGCTCGTAAAGCTCCTCAAGTGTTGCTCTGTCCTCCTGACCGTAGCCAAGCACGAGCGAGCCGTTGCGCACGTACTTAACGCCAAGCTCTTTGCATACCTTTTCCATCATTTTGGAGCCCGCTACGTTAAAGCGTGCCTTGAGTGTGCCGGGCTTTGCGTCAAAGCCTGCGTGGACGATGGCACTGTTTGCGCGGGAAGCACCCGTGCATACGTCATTGGCTCTGTCCACAACGCATATATCCAGCTGATATGCAGACAGTGCGCGTGCGCACATCGCACCCACAACGCCCGCACCGATAATACAAACATCAATCATAGAAAATACCTCCGAAATTCCACAGTAATCCTATTATAAGGTTATTATAACACCATATCATCGATTCGTCAAGAAATCGCGTGCTTTTTTATTGACAATTTTCTTGCAATATGATACACTGAAATCATCAAATTTGCACACTGATGCACATCAAAGGAGGTCTATATGGCAAAGCATTTCAAGCTGCAGCTTCCCGATACGGGCAAGGATATTTTTATGATCAGAGAAGGTCAGACGTGGGGATACCGTTACGGACCTTCCATTATGGTGGAGGGCGACGTTTGCCGCGCATGGTTTGCCTCCCCCGGCGACTGCTTTGAGGCAGACTGGTTTACCTACCGCGAATCCTTTGATAAGGGAGAAACCTGGACGGACGAGCGCGTGGTGCTGACTCCCACGCCCGATTCTATGGACTGGTTCTCTGTTTGCGATCCTGCCGTTTTCAAGTACGGCAAATATTATTACATCGGCTATACCTCGACCATTTTTGCGGACGGAGGCGGCGTTTGCAACAACGGCTTTGTTGCACGCTCCGAGCATCCCGACGGCCCTTTTTACAAATGGACGGGTGACGGCTGGGGCGAGGTGCGCGGTGACCTTGTCTGGATGGGCAAGCCTGCGCCCATTATCTACTACGATGAGGATTGGAAGCATTGGGGTGCGGGTGAATTTTCCTTTGTCGTCAAGGGTGACGTGCTGTACATATACTACACCTGGACATCCAAGAAGGCAGACGGCACGGGATATTCGCAAACGCGTGTGGCGACAGCCGATATCACGCGTGAGGATTGGCCGCGCACCATTGTGCAGCACGGTGTTGCAGCCGTGCGCAATTCGGGCGCAAACGATTCCTACGACGTGGTTTATTGTGAGGAGATTGACAAATTCATCGCACTTTCTACCGATAAGCGCTTTTCCAAGGACAGCTTTCTTTCTGTTTCCGAATCCGACGACGGTCTGCGCTTTACGCGCGTGAATGACATACGCACCAATACCTGCTTTATGCTGCACAACTGCGGCATTTCAGGTGACGCACAGCACCACGTCAAGCAAGGCGACACACTGCTTTTGGGCTATGCCTACGGCAACAGCTGGGGCAAGTGGGGGACGCGCATGCACAGATATACCTATACCTTTATGGACGACGACTACTATTCCGAACTGGATTGTCCCAACGTAGAAGCGCAAACCCTGCCTTGGGTGCGCCAAGCCGACATGCAGCCCATGATTCTGACGGCTGCCAAGCCTCACTATATCCGCGTCAAGCCCGGCACTTCCACTCCTATGTTATTTGTAACGTACGATTCCTGCTATGACAAAAAGGTCGTTGATCCCGCTTTCCTGACATTTGACAACTACGACACTCAGATCGTAGAGGTTAAGGACGGACAGGTATATGGTAAACAGATTGGATACACCTATATCGATGCGCATCTCGGCTCGCTTTGCGGCACTGTGCTTGTGTACGTGGATGCACCCGACACCTGCTACTGCGCAGAGAGCCGCACCGTGATTTCGTTTACTCCCATGCTTGATACGTACACCATTTCCCTTTCGGGTGGCGAAGCAAAGCAGCTGCGCGGATTGGCTACGTGGTCGGACGGCAAATGGTATGAGGTCTGTGAGCCTGCACAAGGCGTGACGTTTGAAAATCATGCTCCCGAGCTGATCTCGGTCAACGAGCGCGGTATCGTAACCGCTCGCGGCAAGATCGGTCAAGGCAAGGTCACACTCAGATGCGGTGATCTCGCATTTGACGTAACAGTCAACGTGATTGAATAAAGCATACAAAAATGCGGGATCGGATCCCTTGAACGGATCCGATCCCTGTTTTTATTCTGTTTGGGCTGCGGTTGCAGCTGTCAGCGTGTTTTGCAGCAGCATGGTAATGGTCATAGGCCCGACACCGCCCGGAACGGGAGTGATCATGGACGCGACTTCAGATACCGAAGCAAAATCCACGTCACCGCACAGCTTGCCGTCTGCATCTCTGTTGATACCCACGTCAATGACAACAGCACCCGGCTTGACCATATCGGAGGTAACAAAGCCTGCTCTGCCTACGGCGCTGACCAAGATGTCCGCCTGCAGTGCCTGCTCCTTCAGATCCGGCGTGCGGCTGTGGCAGATGGTAACCGTACCGTTATCATGCAGCAAAAGCATCGCCATGGGCTTGCCCACAATATTGGAGCGGCCGATCACCACGCAATGCTTGCCCTGCGCGCTGACTCCGCTGCGATAAAGCAGCTGCATCACGCCGGCAGGGGTGCAAGGCAGCACGTTATAGTCCCCGATCATGATCTTTCCGACGTTATAGGGATGAAAAGCGTCCACGTCCTTTTCGGGCTTGATGCGAAGCAGGATCTTTTGCTCGTCAAGGTGCTTTGGCAGCGGCAGCTGCACGAGAATGCCGTGAATATTATCCGCGCCGTTGAGTCGGTCGATCAGACCAAGCAGCTCATCCTCCTTGGTATCCTCGGGCAGCTCGTGTACCTCGGAATAAAAGCCGACCTCTGCGCATGCCTTATGCTTGTTGCGCACATAAACGCGGGATGCGGGATCTTCTCCTACGATGATCACGGCAAGACCGGGTACTTTATGATATTTGCTTTCAAATTCTTTGGTTTTTTGTGCAAGCTCTGCGCGTATCTCTGCGGATATGCGCTTGCCGTCAATGATGGTCGCCATGCTCTTCCTCCTTGGATGTTTGATCCTGTTTTGATTGTTCTTCTTGTTCTTCTTGTTCTTCCTCTTCGGGCAAGGGACGCGCAAATCTTGCGGCTCTTTCTGCCTTCTTTGCGGCTACGCGCTCCGCTTCAATTCTCTTCTGCTCCTCGCGGAAAGCCTTGATATCGGGGATGAAATAAGGTGTAAAGACAGCGGGCATCTTTTTCTTTGCACTCAGCGCAAACCCGACGATCAGCACCGCCATTGATACCACAAACAACACAAGTCCCAGCATCTGTGAGATACGGATGCCCGTACCCGGAATATACAGACTGTCTGTGCGCAAGCCCTCGATGAACATTCTGCCAAAGCCGTACCAAGCAAAATACATCAGCGCGATCTGGCCATTGAATTTTTTCTTTTTATAAATCAGGTTGATCAGCACAAAGCCAAGCAGATTCCAAAGAGATTCGTAAAGGAAGGTGGGCTGCACCTCCATGAATACTCCACCCGAGGCATCCGACTGCACGCCCATACGCAGGCGGTACAGAATATTGCTCTCGGATACGGGAAAGGTTTTATCCGGGCCAAGGAACGCGTACGTGATCTTGCCGTCCACAATGGGAGAGCCAAACGCCTCACCGTTGCAGAAATTGCCCCATCTGCCGATCGCCTGTGCGATCATGACACCGGGTGCTGCGCTATCCAGCACGGCAAACACATTGACCTTTCGGATCAGCGACATGGCAACAAGACCGATCACACCGCCGATAATGCCACCGTAGATGCCAAGACCGCCGTTGCGCAGATTGATCCAGTCCGCCAGCGTCTTATACTGGCCCGAATCCAGCGAGGTCAGCACGTAGTAAAGACGCGCACCGATGACACCGAGAATCACGGTTGCCATGGCGATATCCAACAGATTATCCATATTCACGCCCTCACGCTCGGAGCGGTATCTGGTATACAGCACGGCCATCACGATGCCTGTTGTGATCAGCAGCGCATACCAATAGATCTCCAGGCCAAACAGATCAAACGCGACGCGATTGATGGAAAATTCTCCGATCCCCAAACCGGGGAAAGAAATTTTAGTCATGGTTTTGTCCTCCTTGTTCTTGCTCGGGATATACCACGGACAGGCACATATTTTCCTTCTTGAAGCACTTATGCAGATAATGCTCCAGCTGCTCTGCCGTTACGCTTTGCAAAAGTGCTGCATACGACAGCACCTCGCTGCCGTCGTCCGCAAAGGACAGCAGCATATTGACAATATTTTCGGGCGAATCGAATTCCGCAACAAAATTGCCGTATTCCACGCGCTTGCAACGCTCGAAATCCTCTTTTGGGATACCGTTTTGCTTTAGCTCCTCAATATAATCAAGCACCGCCTTGAACACAGCCTCGGGATCCTCGGATTCCCCTGCTGCCGTACCCGATGCCATGCGCTCACAGATCGAGTATCCGTAATACATCCCGTATGAGATCAGCCCTTTTTCATAAAGCTCGCTGCACAGCTTGCCCGACATGGAAAAGATCAGTTCAAACAGCAGCGTCATGCAAGCATCCTTGAAGATGCGCTCTTCGGGATCCTTTGAAATATCGGTGTCCTTGAGTCCGATATAGTAGATCGGCTTTGGCACGGGCATGTAGCTCGTGACGCGCTCGCTTGTCACGCAAGGCTTTTCGTCAAAGGTCTTTCTTGCAAATCTGATCGGGCGGTATTCGGGATCGATGCACGCATTCACCACTTCAAGCACCTTTGCCGGTGTGACGTTACCGCAGACCGCCAGCGACATATTGGACGGCAGATAGAACGTGTCGGTGCATTGATACAGCAGCTCGGGCGTGACGTTCGCGATCGATTGCTCGGTACCTGCGATCTCGTTGCGCACGGTGTGCGTTTGGTACATGGTCTTCATCAGCTGGCTGTATGCGCGCTCCCATGGGTGATCCATCGCGCCTCTGATCTCCTCGGCAATAATGCCTCGCTCGCGCTCCACCGATTCCTCGGTAAAATACGGATGCGTCACAAATCGCAAAAGCTCCGAAAGGCATGCACGCAGCCCGGAGGTGGTATTGAACAGATAGGCTGTTCTGTCGTAAGATGTGAAGGCATTGGCATCAGCACCGAGAGCCGAGAATCGCAGATCGGAATTGACACCGTCCTCATTTTCAAACATTTTATGCTCCAGATAATGCGCAATGCCCATCGGCATGCTGCAGGCATTTCCCTGTTCATCCAGATACTCGCTGTCCATTGAACCCAGCCCTACCTGCAGCACGGCATAGATCGACGAGCATTTTTTGGGATATACATAAATGCGCATACCGCTTGCGTGCAGGATCTCGGTATAATGCTCCCCTAACTGTGTGTTGCGTCGTACGGTTCGTTTTATGATTTGATCATTCATCGCCCTCTCCCTCCTCACCGGTCAGCGTTCCGTTGAGAAAATACACGGTGTCCGGCACGACCGCATTTGCAGCCCGCATGACGTCCTTGGCGGTGACCGCCCTGACTCTCTCTATACATTGCTCGGGTGTGAGCGAGGAGCCGTAAAACACCTGTCTGCCAAACCAATAAGCTTGCAGCGCAGCGGGAGAATCCGTGCATTGGCGCAGGATATTGATCAAGGATTTCTTAGCCATGGCAAGCTCTGCGCGGCTCACGGGCTTTTGCTGCAGCCTTGAGAGCTGCGCAAAGATCTCATCCTTGGCAAATTGCATATTATGCGGCAAAATGCCGCATGAAACGGTCAATATACCCTTATGCGCTACGGCAGAAGAGCTGCAATGATAGCAAAGACTGTGCTTTTCTCGCAAATTCATAAATAATCTGGACACAGAGCTGCCGCCAAAGATCTCGTTGAATACAGATTGCGCCATAGCGTCGGGATGGTCGGGCGTGATGCCCGTGCGGAAGCCGATCTCCAGCTTTCCCTGCGCTACAGCCATGTCTTCGGTAAAATACCGCACCTGTGCAGGTGGAGGAAGGATCACGGTTCCCGGCATCTGCGCCTGCTTCTCAGGGGCGCCAGCAAACAGGTCTGCAAGCTGTGCAGCTACGTCCTCGGGGGCATCGCTGCCCACGTAAAAGCACTCGATTCGCGCGCATTCCAAAAGCTTTTTATGATGCTCGGTCAGCATTTCGGGCGTAAAGGCGCATACCTGCTCCACCTTGCCAACCAATGAGCCACCGTAAGCCTCGCCCTCACACATGCATTCGCGCAACCTCATACGTGCATAGGAGCGCGTATCGTTGACCTGAGCACGGATATCGTCACAGGTATTCTTGATCTCACTCTCCACGATCTCGCGACGCAAAAGACCGTTTTCATCGCGCAAGGGGTGAAACAGCATCTGATCGATGACGTGCAGTCCTTGCGCCAAAGGATTGGTCTGCTCGCCCTTGGGCAGATATCTCGTCCCAAGCGTTTCCAAGACAAAGCCAATGATCTGGCAATCTCCGAAAAAGCTGTTTCTGTAAGAAAGAGATGCACCGTACAGCATATCCATGGCAAAATTGAGATGCTTGATGGTGGGATATTGCTCGGTGCCTCTGCGCAGCACAGAAAACAGCAGCGTGGTCAAGGGCGATGCTTCTTTATCTGCAGGCAGAATAAAGGCGATCGAAAGCTGTGCGTTTTTGAAGCGGTCGGTCCGGATGGCACGCAGATTGACCGCAGGGGTAATTTTATATAAGATCGGAATCATCATTTCTCCACATGTACATATTATTTCTATATTATCATACACCCAAAACGAAAAAAATGCAAGAGTTTTACGCATTTTACTCTTGCCAGACAGGCAAAATTCCTTTATAATAGTATTAACACATTCTTACGGAGGTATATTATGCCCTTTATTGACGTCAAAACCAACACACAAGTGACCAAAGACAACGAGCTTGCACTCAAAGAAGCGCTCGGTCGCGCTATCGCCATTCTGCCCGGTAAGAGCGAGAGATGGCTGATGCTGGAGATCAAGGACGGCTGTCGCATGTATTTTCACGGTGACGATGCTCCCTGCGCCATGGTACAGGTGCAGGTGTTCGGCAAGATCGATGCGAAAAAGTGCGAGGAGCTGACCGCCGAGGTCTGTCGCATCATGCAAGACGTGCTGGATATTCCCGTGGACAGCACCTACGTCAAATACGAGGAAGTCAGCCTGTGGGGCTGGAGCTCGCAGAATTTCTGAGATGAATAAGCTGCTTTTGGTGGACGGGCATTGCCTGCTCTTCCAGATGTTTTACGGTATGCCTGCGCGCATCGTGGGCAAAAACGGACGTGCCATCCAAGGAACGCTTGGCTTTGTGGGCGCTTTGCGCAAAATGATCGCCATGACGCGCCCTTCGCACGTTGCCGTCATTTTTGACGGTGAGGTGCATAATCCGCGCACCGATCTGGATGCTGATTACAAGGCCAACCGCGTGGATTTTTCGGATGCGGACGAACAGGACAATCCCTTCTCGCAGCTGCCCGACATCTATCGCGCGCTTGACGCCATGGGTATTTTGCACACGGAAACGCTCGATTGCGAAACCGACGACGTGCTGGCTGCCTATACAAAAAAGTACGGACGCGACACAGAGATCGTGATCGCTTCGCAGGACAGCGACTTTTTCCAACTGATCACGGATCAGGTATGCGTGCTGCGCTATCGCGGTGAGCGCTCGGTGCTTTGCGACGTTTCTTACATACAAAGCAAGCTCGGCATCCGCCCCGACCTATACGCGGATTTCAAATCGCTGACGGGCGACGGTTCGGACAATATCAAGGGTGTTCCCGGTATAGGCCCAAAGACCGCTGCAGCACTGATGGAGCAGTTCGGCTCACTGGAGGCACTGATCGAGCATCATGAGCAGATCACAAAGCCCAAATTACGCGCATCCATCAAGCAAAACGAGGATCGCTTACGGCTCAATCAAAGACTGATCACGCTGGATGGCACTGCGACACTTCCTTTTTTGCTTGATAAGATGATTTACACCGAGCGAGAATTGACCACAACACAGGTTTTGGAAAAGATCGGACTGAAATGAACAAAAATACATAAGAATCATGGCCGCGCAATCGCTCGGCCATGATTCTTTTTATTATTGTTCTTGTAAAGTGATCTGTCCCTTGAATTTTTTGATCTGCTCACGCATCAGGTCGTAATAGAACGTGCCGTGGATCACGGAAGGCTCCATATCCTTGGAAACCTCCGGGGATGGCTGCTCGCCAGTTGTCCACTCGTTCCAGGATACGATGATCACAATCCCTGCACCAAGGTCACACGCTCGCTGGAACTGCTTTTTGAGCGTTGCACCGTTCTCTCTGCCTGCTGCGGGAATATAGCCATTGTCTCCTTCCTTGCCTTGAGCGCGTGTAGAAGCTGAAACCGTTACCGCTTCTACTCTGCCGTCAAGTACGGTATAAGTCTGTGCGCCTCTTTCCTCCCAGCTCCAATATTTCGTGGACATCAGCGTTTTGGTCTTGAACAGATTGGACTGCTGTCCGACATAGCCGGTGATCCAGCGCACGGTAAAGCGGTCGTCATCCCACAATTTCGAAGGATTGCTGCCGTACTGCGTAGGCGTTGCACCGTAGCAAGCCAGCAAGGGCTTGCCCTGATAATAAAAGTACATATCTGCTCTGTCGGGATTGGTCACGTAATCGCGCCATACCTGCTCCACCTTTTTTTGGTGGTTGCCGTTATCAATCGTTTCGCGGCCTTGATGTCCCGGTCCTACAAAAATGCAGATCTTGGGTGCGCCCTGGACAGTTGCCCAGACATCAAACATTTTGTCGGTCGCTTCCTCGATCATGCGGAAATCCTCACGCTGCTCGCGCATGGTCGCAGGATCGTAATTGGTATTATTCGACCAGTCGATGAAGACGAAATCGACACCCGCATCGCGCAAAAGCTCCGCATGCAACCGAAGGACGCGCTCATCGTCCGAAAGGTATGGCCCGCAAAGCGGCGTATCCCAAGTGCCTGTTTTCCAATTGCGCCCTGCTGTGTGCCAGGGAGAATATGCAATCCCGACGATTCTTTCCTCGTAAGGTGTCGCTTCATACTTGCCGACACCCGTCTGATCACATTCCACATCATCGTAATTATAAACAATGCTCTGATACAGATCGTATCTCTCTTGTGCCATGGTCATGGCCTCCTCTAAATCATTGCTTGCAGAAAGCACAGTCGTACCGTCTGCAGTCTTTGCTTGATATCCAAGCATTTTGCCAAATGCTGCAACAGGCAGCATGAAGGTCTGCTTGGTATACACGGTCGTTGGGAACGCCCACGCTTGCTCATTGACCTTCACGCCCGTCTGTGCCGCGGTAAAGGTCAGAGAAACGTCCCCTTGCGTCATGGTCAGCGTCTGATCATCGACGTTTACGGTAAAGCCAAGCATGCTGCCCAGCACGCAGGCATCGGCATATACAATGTCTGAATAGACTGCCGTGGGAACTGCGGTCAGGCATTGTGCCTTATCCACAAACGTATAAGCAAGATCGTTCTTGAACGCATATACGTGCTGCTCGGGCTGATAGGTGCGTTTTGTTTCTCCATACAGCGACATAGATTGCAGCGTGGAATTCGCATAGTGCGTCATATAGCGGAAATACCCCGTACCGTCAACCGACACGTTGTCAAATCCGCATGAGGCGATCTCGTTTCCCTCAGCATTTTTCACCACAAGCCGCTCTCCGATCTCAACGGTCGCGATCAGCAGGTCGTTTGCATAGATCTTAGCGCCCTGCTTATCTCCCTCTGCCCTGAACGCAATGCCATCGGTTGCCGAAAACGGCAGATCGGTTGTGATATTCTTTTCGATTCCCTGCTTGACGTATACGGCAACGGTGCTTTCACGGAAGGAGAACCAAAGTCCGCCGTCTATAAACAGGTTTTCACCCGTTTTACAGTAAAGTCCCACCATGGCCGCATTGAAGCTTCCGCCTCGGTCATTGGGAGCGACAGAAAACTGGGCTTTTACAGTATATGTGTCGGTGGAAACGGGCTTGGAGTAGCCGACTGAATCCCATCCTGTATTGGTCGCAGTCAAGCCTGCGGCACTCTTGGCAAACAGACTGCCTGCAACAAACGTCAAGCCTCCACCCGCTTTGAGCTGGCCGACCGTTTTTCCTTTCATATCGGTTGAAAGGTCCAAGACATCGCTCTCCCCCGCCAGAATCGAAGTCAGATCGGGATATTCTCCATCGGGAACGACCACCTCTACGGGCGGCTCGGTCTGCTGCTCGGTCTGCTGCCCGGATGATTCTTCCGTTGGCGGTTGCGTCGTTACCTGCTCAGATTCCGATTCGGGTTCAAACGTTTCCATGTCTGTTGAATCCCTTGGATCCGTAGAGGGAGCAGGCTTACAGGCGCACAGTAAAAAGCTCGCACTCAAAAGCAAACAACTCAGTAAAATAAACCTTTTCTTCATTTTCTTCCCTTTCTCAATCGTATAAGCGGTATTTTTCGTAAAGCGGCATAAACCCCTGTGCCTGAGCCTGCCATTCCTCCAGGATTTGGTCTGCACTTTTGACAGACGCGCGCAAATCGGTATTACCCGATGCAAGATCGATATGCCAGCGTTCGCCCTCGGGCGGCGCATTGAAGGCGAAATGATTGGGGTACATATCCTGAATATTTCGCATCAGATACACGCCAAGGTCAACCGGTCTGACCTGCTTTTGATCCAGCACGTGAATATCCACTCCGTAGCAGATATTTCCCGCATGCTTCCCGAATGCAGGCCTGAAAAACGCGGGAGAGAATGCAAGACCTGCAAGATGCATGTCATTCATGCGCTTTGCAAGATGCACGGGATTGATGTAAGGCGCCCCCACGGTCGTAAAGGGTGTGGTGGTTCCTCTGCCCTCGCTGACGTTTGTGCCTGCAAACAGGCAAGTCCCGTTATACACCGTAACGGCGTCCATAGTGGGCAAATTGGGACTGGGCTTTACGAACGGCAAGCCCGTATCTCCATAGAACATGGCTCTGCTCCAGCCCTGCAGCCCGACGACCTGCAAATCGCACCCAAGTCCGTATTCTCCGTTATACAGCCTTGCAAGCTCTCCAAGCGTCAGCCCGTGACGGATTGGCACCTGCGTCAGGCCAATAAACGATGCCGTTTCCGGCCGTGACACATTTCCCTGCACCGCTCCGCCGATCGGATTGGGGCGATCCAGTACGCAAAGAGTGATCCCCTTTGCGGCGCAGGCCTGCATACAGTAAAACAGCGTGGATGCATAGGTGAAATAGCGCGAGCCAACGTCCTGCATATCAAAGACCAGGATGTCCACCGACAGCTGATCGGGTGCGTATGCGCGCTGCTTTTGTGCTTCATCCATGGAGAAAACCATATCGGTAAATAAACTGAAAGAAGCAATGCCGGAGATTTCGTCCACACCGCTCTCTACCGTTTCACCCGGTCCGAGTACGCCGCGACTTCCGTGCTCAGGTGCATAAAGCACCGATACACGGTACACCTCCGTCATTGCCTCTATCGTTCCAAGGTAATCACGGCTCAGTCCGGACGCACCGCACACAAGACCGATGCGTTTCCCGTCAAGCAGACGGCGCACGCTCGGCTCGCGTATTCTGTCAATACCGGCCTTTACCATGATACACCTCAATCAAGCATTCAGCTTATCTTCAATTTTGTCTGCAGCAGCGTCCATATAGTCGTTCTGCATCATTTCGATCCATCCCTTGTCAACCAGCGCTGCAAGCTTGGAGTCCATGGGGATCTGTGCCAGCAGGTCGTAGCCGAACTGCTCTGCGATCTCTGCGATATGGCTATCGCCAAACACGTTGATCTTCTTACCGCAATCAGGGCAAAGCACATAGCTCATGTTTTCAACAAGACCAAGCACGGGGATATCCATCATATCAGCCATATGAGCCGCCTTCTTGACGATCATGGAAACCAGCTCCTGAGGGCTGGAAACGATCACGATACCGTCCAGCGGAATGGACTGGAATACGGTCAGCGGAACGTCGCCTGTTCCGGGAGGGCAGTCGACAAACAGATAGTCAAGGTCAGCCCAGACAGTCTGCGTCCAGAACTGCTTGACCGTGCCTGCGATCACGGGGCCTCTCCAGACAACAGGTCTGGTCTCGTCATCCAGCATCAGATTGACAGACATGATCTCAATGCCTGTAGTGGTTGCGGGCGGCACCATGCCGTCCTGATCGCCTTCTACGGGCTTTTTCAGACCAAACGCCTTGGGGATCGAGGGGCCTGTGATGTCAGCATCCAGAATACCGACGCGATAGCCTCTGCGCTGCATCAGCACAGCCAGCATAGTGGTCACAAGCGATTTACCGACACCGCCCTTGCCGCTGACAACACCAATGATATGCTTGATGCTGGATGCAGGATGGGGGGCTTCATACATGCTCTTTTTATCACGCGACGCGCAATTAGACGAGCAGGTGGAACAATTATGGGTACATTCGGACATTTTTACACTTCCTTTTCGGTTTAATATATTTTCATTCTCCAGTATTATACCGCACATTTACGGCAAATGCAAGGGGCTTGGCAACTTTTTTGAAGAATTTGGACAAACTTTACTTTTTTTTGCCGCGCATCTTGATATTTGACGAAAAACATAGTATAATAATTGGGATTGAAATATACCAACCATACATTTTTTGGAGGACGTTATGAACAAACTGCAAAAGCTTTCCAACTTCAAGGGCGTTCAAGGCCCCGTGCTGACCATCGTCATGGATGGCGTAGGCCTTGCTCCCGATACTGTTTCCAATGCCGTTGCAAGCGCATATACTCCCACGCTGGACGCGCTGATGGCAAACTACCCCATGGTCTCGCTCAAGGCACACGGTGTTGCCGTCGGTCTGCCCTCCGATGACGACATGGGCAATTCCGAGGTCGGACACAATGCGCTGGGCGCAGGCCAGGTATTTGCACAGGGTGCAAAGCTGGTCACCAATTCCATCGAATCCGGTAAGATGTTCGCATCCGCTACCTGGCAGGAGCTGATCGCCAACGTCAAGGCAAACAACTCCACGCTGCACTTCATGGGCCTTTTCTCGGACGGCAACGTACACTCTCACATCGATCACCTCAAGGCTATGATCACGCACGCAAAGGCTGACGGCGTTGCAACCGTTCGCGTACACATCCTGCTTGACGGCCGTGACGTGGGCGAGACCTCTGCACCCGATTATATCCTTCCCTTTGAGGATTTCCTGGCTTCTTTGAACGATGCTTCCTTTGACGCAAAGATCGCGTCCGGCGGCGGCAGAATGACCGTGACCATGGACAGATACGAGGCTAACTGGAGCATGGTGGAAAAGGGCTGGCACACCCACGTACTGGGCGACGGCAGACAGTTTGCATCCGCAATCGAGGCTTATAACACGCTGCGTGCGGAAACCGGCAAGATCGACCAGGATATCGATCCCTTTGTCATCGCTGCAGACGGCAAGCCCGTCGGCACCATTGAGGACGGCGACAGCGTGATCTTCTACAACTTCCGCGGTGACCGTGCCATCGAGATCTCCAAGACCTTTGACACACCCGAGGGACAGTTCGACAAGTTCGACCGCGTTCGTTACCCCAACGTCGTGTACGCAGGAATGCTGGAGTACGACGGTGACCTTCACATCCCCTCCAAGTACCTGGTAAATCCCCCCGAGATCTCCAACACCATGGGCGAATATCTCGCGAACACCGGTGTTGCACAGTATGCGATCTCCGAGACGCAGAAATACGGCCACGTGACCTATTTCTGGAACGGCAACAAGTCCGGCAAGTGCTCGGAGGAGCTGGAGACCTACGTGGAGATCCCCTCGGACGTCGTTCCCTTTGAGCAGCGTCCCTGGATGAAGTGCGCTGAGATCACCGACGAGCTGATCAAGGCTCTGCGCGAGGGTAAGTACGCCTACTATCGCGTCAACTTCCCCAACGGTGACATGGTTGGTCACACCGGCTCTCTGGCTGCAACCCGTTGCTCCATGGAGGCACTTGACCTGCAGCTGGCGCGCATTCTCAAGGTAGTTGACGAGCTGGGCGGCGTGGCACTGATCACGGCTGACCACGGCAACGCGGACGAGATGTACGAAATGGACAAGAAGACCAAGCAGCCCAAGGCTGACAAGAACGGCAACTTCAAGGCCAAGACCAGCCACACGCTCAATCCCGTTCCCTGCATCATCTACGACAACACCGATGCAAAGAACTCCTATAGCGTAAAGGCTGACAACGGCACCTTCGGTCTTTCCAACGTAGCGGCAACCATGGTCAACCTCATGGGCTATAAGGCTCCCGAGATGTGGAACGAGTCGATTATTGACATTGAGTAATCAGCAAAGCAAAAGGACGCAACCGCGGTTGCGTCCTTCGTTTTTTATTCAATCAATGCTTTGACGGTGCGCTCAATACACTCCGCATCCAATCCCGCCGTGGCATAGACCGATTCGTCCTTGGTCTGCACCACGAAATTGTTGTCTATTGCCATGATGGCGTGGCGCGGCAGTTTACCCGATCTCTCCATGGCGTCGGACAGCATCATACCAAAGCCGCCCGCGCGGATCTCTTCCTCCAAGAACACGATGGGTGTGTCGGGGTTGCCGATCAGCTCGGCGACACGATTTGCAAGCTTGTCGTAGGGCTTGATGTATTCGCAGAGCAAAATGCCTGCGCGAATTCCCTGTCCGGCCAAGGTCTCAACTGCCTTGATGGCCTCGCGTACGATCTTGCCATGCGTGATGATGACGCACTGTGCGTCCTCTGTATTCCACGCGCGCACGTCGATATCGGTATATGCGCCATCCTTATAAAACCGCGAAAGCACGTCGTCTTGTTCCCTGCCGTTTGGGTATCTGATGGCCACGGGGCAATGATCGCCTACAGCTGTCTTGATGGACAGCGCAAGGCCGTCCGCAGTCACGGGCGTGTAAATTTTTATGCCGGGAATTTGCGAGAGGAAGGCCACGTCAAATATGCCGTGGTGCGTCGCGCCGTCTGCAGCGCTGATGCCTGCGCGGTCAATGCACAGCACAAGCGGCAGATTTTGCAGCGCAGCGTCGTGTATGATCTGATCGTAGGCTCTTTGCAAAAAGGTAGAATACACGGCAAACACCGGAACATAGCCGTTTGCCGCCATTGCCGCGCCAAAGGTCACGGCATGCTCCTCGGCAATGCCTACGTCAAAATACCGCTCGGGATAGCTTTGATGGAAGGTTTCCAGTCCCGTACCGTCTCCCATAGCGGCGGTGATGGCGCAGATGCGGTCATTCTCGGCCGCAAGCTCGGTCAGCACCCTGCCCGTGATCTCGGAAAAGCTCGGCTTCTCGAAGCTGCTCTTATCCGGAGAAACACCGTGATATGCGGTGGGCGATTGCTCAGCAGGCTGATAACCAAGACCTTTTTTGGTCTTGACGTGAATGATCACGCTCTCGTCCAGCTTTTTTGCCTCGCGCAAAAGCGTTTCAATCGCCTCCATGTCGTTGCCGTCCACAGGGCCGAGGTACGTCAGCCCCAGGTCTTCAAAATAGTTACTGCCGTAAAGCGCGTTCTTGACGCCCATTTTGGCACGCTTGACCACGCGGAACAAATGCTTGCCCACCAAAGGAATGCTTTTGAGTACGTTTCGCGTCACCTTTTTGGCATTGAAATACGCCTTGCCGCGACGGATATGCGCCAGAGTGTTGGCAATTCTGCCCGTATTCTTGGCGATCGACATTTCGTTTTCATTGAGCACGATGACAAGACGCAAATTCTTCTCCACGTTATTGAGTGCCTCGTGAACCATGCCGCCCGTAAACGCGCCGTCACCGATGACTGCGATCGAATACGCATCCGAGCCGGAGAGCTTATCGGTCATGGCAAAGCCGAGGGCTGCCGAGATCGAGGTGGAGCTATGCCCCGCTCCGAACGGATCATGCTCACTTTCGCTTCTCTTGGTAAAGCCGGACAGACCGCCGCCCTGTCTGAGCGTATCAAAACGGTCAAAGCGGCCGGTCAGTATCTTATGCACGTAGCATTGGTGGCCAACGTCCCAGATGATATGATCCTTGGGAGAATCAAACACGCGGTGCAGCGCCACGCTCAACTCGACCACGCCAAGATTGGACGCAAGATGTCCGCCGTTCTGATTGACGCGCTTGATCAGAAAATCCCTGATCTCGCGATTCAGGCACAGCAATGCCTCATGATCCAGCGCCTTGAGCTGCTCCGGGCTGTTGATGCGCCCCAGATATTGATATTGTGTCGTTTCCTGCATGCCATGCCTCCTTTCTGCAGCCATAATCAATCTATTATAGCACACATGTCTGACAAATGCAAATGATTTTTACGGTTTTTCAAAATTTTCACAAATATTGGCGTTTTTTAGCATAACATTCAGGATTTTGCTCGGTATTTTCAAAAATCTATTGACAAACTGGCGCATATCATATATAATAGTCAGTAATATTTTCAAAAAAGGAGTTGGGAACACAATCATGGACGCGGACAGTATACGATTATTTTTGCTTTTAATCGTATTTGTTGCCCTTGTATCCTGCAGTGGATACTTTTCGGCTACGGAAAGTGCATTTACGACACTTAACAAAATCAGAATCAAAAGTCAGGCAGACGAAGGTGACCGCAAGGCCAAACGCGCTTTGTATATCACAAATCACTTCGAGCGTGCGCTGACTACCATCCTTGTCGGTAATAATATCGTGAACATTGCGGCAGCCTCGGTGGCTACCGTCATTGCTACGCAATTATTATCCCCTTCGGGCCTGGACGAGGATACAATCAACATTATATGTACGGTATACGTCACGGTAGTTGTATTTACGTTCGGCGAGATGATTCCAAAAAGTCTTGCAGGTGACAGAAGCGAAAGCATGGGTTTGCTGTTCGCTGCTCCCTTGCGCTTGCTGATGAAGCTATTTACACCTATTGTGGCTGTTTTTTCGCTTTTGAACAAATTCGTTGCCAAATTCTTCAAGGCTGAGGAAGAGCCCTCCATCACCGAGGATGAGCTTTTTGACATCATCGATACGGTCGAGGAAGAGGGTGTGGTTGACGAGGAGCAGAGCGATATGCTCAAGTCTGCGCTTGAATTTTCCGGCACGACTGCAGCAGACGTGATGACTGTGCGTCAAGACATTGTCAGCATTGATATCTCCATGTCCAACGAGGAGATCAAGGAGTTGATCATGACTACCACGCACTCGCGTATTCCCGTTTGTGACGGGGATGCGGATAACATCATCGGCACGCTTCCTATCCGTGCATTCCTGAAGGAATATCTGAAAAATCCCAATCTGGAGCTGCGCTCCTTGCTCATCCCTGCGTTTTTCGTCAAGGCAAGCGCAAACATCGATGATCTGCTGACTGTGATGCGCCAGCACCGATACTATCTTGCCGTGGTCATTGACGACAAGGCAAGCACCATTGGTATCGTGACGATCGAGGACTTTTTGGAGGAGCTGGTGGGCGAGATCTGGGACGAGGACGACGTGGTCGATCCCGACTTTATCAAAATGGGCGGCAACTACTTCCGTGTAAGCTCTCGTATGACGGTTGGTCAGGCGTTCTCGCGCATTGGTCTTCCCGCCCCCGTACCCGCTGTTGCGCAGCGTCCGCTGATCTCCTTTATGCTGGATACCTTTGGCAAAATGCCCGAGGAGGAAGACAGCTTTACCTTCATGGGTGCTGAGCTGATAGCGGACGAGGTCAAGGACAACCGCCTGACTCAGGTCGTCATTCACATTCTCGATGATGAGGAGGTGGACGAGGCATGATCATTTATCTTATCATTATCGTATTGATGGTACTGCTCTCTGCATTTTTCTCAAGCAGTGAGATCGCCATTAACTCCTTGAATCTGACCAGATTGAAAAAATCTGTTGAATCAGGTGATAAAACCGCCAAGGTCGCTTATGACCTGAGCGAAAACTTTACAAGCACGCTTTGCACCATTCTGATCGGCAACAATCTTGTCAACACGGCTGCAACCACGGCTGCAACCGCGCTGATCCTGAAGTTCTTGACCGAGCGAGGCATTGCCGGTGCTGACGAGCTTGCCCCCGTGCTGACAACCGTGATCCTGACTGTGATCATTCTGATCTTTGGTGAGATCCTGCCCAAAAATATGGGCAAGATGCGCCCTGAGCGCTGGTCACGTATTGTTGCATATCCCATCCGCGTGCTGACATGGGTACTGTTCCCGATCGTTTACGTTGTAACATGGTTCATGCGCAAGCTGCAGAAGGTCTGGGGAACGGACGACGAGGATGCTCCCACGGTGACTGAAGAAGAGCTTTCCACCATCATTGACACGGTCGAGGAGGAGGGCGTGATCGATGAGGAGCAGGGTGAGCTTTTGCAATCCACGCTGGAGTTCCCCGAAACCACCGTGCGTGAGATCATGACGCCCCGCATTGACATGATACAAATTGATATTGATGACGATCCGGAAGCCATTCTGGAGATTGCCGATCAATCCCGCTATTCCCGAATTCCCGTGTACCGTGACAGCATTGACAACATTGTGGGCATTCTGGTGCTGAACCACTACTACAAGGCATTGACCGAGGCAGACGGACGCGTTGAGCTGATCGATCTGGAATCCCTGCTGATCAAGCCCAAGCTGGTTCACAAGACCATGCGCCTGCCCAACGCTTTGAGCGTAATGCGTGAGCATAAGACGCATATTCTGATCGTGATCGACGAATTTGGCGGCACGATGGGTATTGTGACCATGGAGGATATCCTGGAGGAGCTGGTGGGCGACATCTGGGATGAATCCGATGTGATCGTCAAGGAATTCCGCAAGACCGGTGACAACACCTATGAGGTTTCCGGTGACATGAATATCGACGACTTTTTTGCCGAGATCGAGCATGAGGACGACGAATTCGAATGCGAATACAAGACCATGGGCGGTTGGGCTGTGGAGGCAACCGACGCCGATCCGCACGTGGGCGACAGCTTTACTTACAAGAATATGTGCATTGTTGTGGACGAAATGGACGACATGCGCGTCACGCAGCTGACTGTGCTGGTCACCCCCTCTCCCGAGGACGGGGACGAGCAGGATGACGAATAAGCTTTGGAGATGATCATGAAAGAGGCGGGCGCATGAGAGTGGCATATTTTGATGCTCTGCCCCAAGAGGCAAAGCAGATACGGATTGCCGTCTTCATGAATGAGCAGGGCTTTACCGATGAATTTGACGCGCTGGACGAGATCTGCACGCACCTTGTTCTGTATGACGGAGAGTTGGCCGTGGCCACCTGCCGCATCTGGCTTGCACATGACGGCTGGCACGTGGGCAGACTCGCAGTGATCAAGGAATACCGCGGACGCGGACTTGGAAAAGACATGCTGAAGCATGCCGAGGAATACGTGCGCTGTGCCGGCGGAAACAGCATTGCCCTGCACGCGCAATGCAGGGCTGAAGCCTTTTACCGCAAATGCGGATATACGCCCTACGGTGAGACCGACTATGACGAGGGTGTGCCGCACGTGCATATGAAGAAGCACTTACGTTCATAAATTGTTGTTGAATTATCATCAGGTATGTGCTATAATGTACGGGATATGCACAATGCAAGGAGATATGACATGCCAAAACGCAAAAAAATCGGAGTTTTGGGTGCAGGAACCTGGGGAGTTGCGCTGGCAAGATTATTGCACAATGCTGGACACCGAGTCACGGTCTGGTCAGCCATCGAAAAGGAGATCGATCATCTGTGCGCGACAAGATGTCACCCCAACTTCCCGGATACCCTGCTTCCCGAGCAAATTACATATACAAAAGATATTCAAGCAGCCTGCGCAGATCAGGACATGGTCGTATTCGCAGTTCCCTCGCCTTACGTGCGCGCCACGGCAAAAAAAGCCGCACCGTACTTAAATACAGATCAGATCATCGTGGACGTGGCTAAGGGCATAGAAGTGAATACGTTTTACACCATGAGTGAAATCATTGCCGATGAGCTGCACAGCCCCGAATTCCGAATCGTGGCATTATCCGGCCCGACACACGCTGAAGAGGTCATCAAGGATCTGCCAACAGCCATTATTTCAGCATGCAGCGATATACAGACCGCCAAATACGTACAGCGTGTTTTCAATACAGATTTTTTCCGCGTCTATACCTGTGACGACATTCGCGGCGTTGAAATGTGCGGTGCTTTAAAAAACATCATTGCAGTTGCTTGCGGCATAGCCAAGGGAATTGGGTGCGGAGATAATGCCAAGGCGGCTTTGATCACGCTGGGTATCGCTGAAATGTCTCGCTTGGGCGTGGCGATGGGGTGTCGCGAACAGACCTTTGCAGGTCTTTCAGGCATCGGTGATCTGATCGTAACCGCAACAAGCATGCACAGCCGTAATTATCAATGCGGCATTCTGCTTGGCAAGGGTGTTCCGATCGATCAGGCACTTTTGCAGGTAGGAATGGTTGTGGAAGGAATCAACACTTTGCCTGCCGCCATCATGCTGGCGCAAAAATACAACGTGCATATGCCCATCATCGAAACAGTCAACGCAGTTGTGTCCGAAACGATCGATGAATCCGAAATCGTTCGCTTACTGATGCCGGTGAACTGATTGCAAATCGATTTTCTTTAACTGAAAGGATATCACATGAGTATTTTGGTCGAATATCAAAAGGAATGGCGAAAATTATTCAAAGAGCAATCCAAGCTGATTGGCACAACACTGGGCAAGCCTTGCGAGGAGATCTATCACATCGGATCCACCGCTATCGCAGGCGTGCCGTCGCAGCCCATTATTGATATGCTGGTCGTACTCAAGGATCTGCAGGCTGCCGAGCAGCTTTGCACACTTGGCTACGAGCACAGGGGCAACGGTGTGTATTTTTTGCAGGGTGACGGAATTGCATATCAGGCCTTTTGCGTTCAAAGAGATGATAAGGATACCGCGGATGCTCACTTAGGAATTCACTATACGCATCATTCCGCCCCCAAGGCATGGATCGCACAAAAGCAAGCCTGGGCGCAGCAATACGGTGATGACGCGCAGGCCTATGCACAAGCAAAAAAGGCATACTTTGAGCAGCTTGCTCCGGAAGCGCGCGACAAGAAACGCCGTGATGAGAAGCGCGGAACATCTATTGCCATCGGTATGTGCCTGGGCATGAGTATCGGCACGGCAATCGGTGCAGCACTTGGCAACATGCCCACGGGCATGTGCATTGGATTGAGCGTTGGTATGTGCCTCGGTCTTGCACTTGGCTCGGGCGGATCGTCCAAAAAGTCGGATAAGTAAAATGAAAAGCGTAGCATCGCAAGGATACTACGCTTTTTTTATTGCTTTGACTGCCGCACACAGCGCATCGATCGCGCTTTCAAGCGGCAAGGACGGAATGCCCTCTTTCGCCTGCTCGGGCAGGTACGGAATGTGGATAAATCCAACCTTGGTATTTGTACCGTGATAGTGTTGCAGCAGCGTATACAGCAGGTCGTTGCACACGAATCTGCCTGCGCTGTAAGAGGCGCGGCACTCTATACCCAACGCGCGCACAGCCAAAACAACGTCATTTACAGGTAAAGTGGCTGCATACGCAGCGGGCGCACCCTGTACGATGGGCATCGCCATCGGCTTATTCCCTGCATTATCCGCAATTCTTGCGTGTTGCAAATTGACACCGTACACCTCGGGTGTCACGGCATCCCTGCCGCCCGCTTGTCCGACACAGATAATGGCATCGGGCTGCAGAAGCCTTGCTGCATCCAGCACGGTCTGTGCGGCAAGCCCGTACACGGTCGGGATCTCCAGCTTGGTCAGCTGCCAACCCCCGATTTGGTCGGGCAGACGCTTGACAGCCTCCCATGACGGATTGACAGTCGCTCCGTCAAACGGATCAAAGCCCGTAATCAACAGTTTTTTAAAGTCTGTCGGTGCATGATTCAAAGCTATTTCGATCCCCACAACACCGTATTGCTTTTGCTCTTCGGGCGAATAATAGGCCTGCATATCCTTGGCTGAAGCTGCTTCAAGCTCGTCCGGCAAATACCCGCATTTGTCAAGCGGCAAGGATGCGTACAGCTGTTCAAAATCGGCAAATACGTGCAATTTTTTCACGGTGCAACTCAACGTATCGGCGTTTTGCGTGTTCTTGAAAATCAACGTGTCGCCCACACAAATTTGCTTTCTCTTTTCGTCCAACAACCGCAGCTCTATGGTTTTTACTCCGCAGGCGATCATGGAAAACGGTTGCGGATGCAATTTCATGTAGTGTGTCATCTTCAACCTCTCTGCATGCGCTCGTTGCCCCACCAATCGGGCACGAGATCGCCAAGCCTGACCGTGGAAAGCGTTTCAAGATCGGTCAAAATCTCGATCTCGGGGCTATGCGCATCGATCTGCATCAGCATTTCTCTGCATGCACCGCAAGGCGAGCCGACGCGTCCGTCTGTCATGACGCAGACCAGCTTTATAATACGGCTCTCACCGTTGGTGATCATATTGGCGATCGCATTGCGCTCGGCACACATACCAAGCCCCGAGCATGTGTCAATGCAAACACCCGTGTACACGTTGCCTTGGTCGGTCAAAACAGCAGCAGCCACTCCGCCTGCGTCCACAAAGGGCGACAGCACGCGCGGATTTAATTTTTGCTTTGCTGTGTCGTATAATTCGTGCCAGATCGTTTTATTCATCTTTTCTCTCCTTTACGTAGGATCAGCCGCAAACCAAGTGCGGTTGTCATATTTGTCATAATCGTTTACCCACGCAAGCCCAAGCGATACCGCTGCCTGCTTCTGTGTGCCTGTCAGCTGCAGGCCGTTTTCAATCGGTGTAATTTGGCAATTCTCCCATGCCCCCAGCGTCATTTGTATCTCGCTGCGGAAAAATTCGCAGCACACGTAGTCCTCTCCCGAGCAATCGCTGACCTGACAATCGGCAAGCGGCTCAATAACGGCGCGCACCGTCTGCCCCGCTTTGATCGAACCGTAAATACGGTAGCATGCTGCCAATGGCTTTTGCTTACATGGCGGACGATCATATGCGATCTTTATCGGCAGATAATTGATCAGCTGTCCGTCCGCGTAAATATTCAACTCACCAAAAGGCGTTCGAATGCTGCTGTCCTCCTTATACGCTTCCAAAATGCGGTTTGCCCACCTTGTTGCCTCGCTCTCAATGCTTCGGTCGGATCTTCCCTTTTCCCTGTCCCCTACCCATTGATAATAGTGTGACAGCTCATGCAGTAGCGAAAACATGATATTCTCAATCTCAAACCGCTCGCGTACCCGTCCTGCAACGTATATCTCGGGATACAGCTTTTTCTTGGGATAGACGCCCTCGTTATCATAAAACACACCGTAGTACACATGTCCGTCACGCTCGGATCGGTAGCTTTCGTGATTTGTGATGAAGACGTTACAGCGCACGGGAAAGAAATACAGGCGGCGCAGATAACGGATCATGCTGTCCAGATTTGTCCTGATCTCCCGATCAATGCCATCCGCATAACGCACACGAATCCCCGTTGCCGCTGCCCTGTCACGATGCAGATCGCTGCCTTTGCGCAAGATCCATAAATTACCCGAAGTATTCCGCACGCGCTCACCCCCTTTTTCTTTATTTTATCACACAACTTGCTGCTTTGCAAGTGTATTTTGGGTGCGGTATTGACAAATATGGCAGATTGTTGTAATATTAATATATCATATATCATATGGAGGTACCGATGTATTACGGAAAAATTGCTACGAAGATTTTGTGCGGCACAATGACTGCTCTGCTGGCTTGCACGCTGCTTGCAGGATGCGATCAAGCGTCAAAAAATGAAATCCCGGAAACTCCCACCACCGAAATTGCACAAGACGGCACTTCCCAAGAAACGCACGAGGAAACCGTCACAAAGCAAGAAGAAACCACCAAGGAGGATCAAGTGACTACCGAAGAAATTACCGTAATGCCCGAGGATGCGGATCATTACAAGAACGATGTCAAGCTTTTCAACAAATCCATTATGTTCTGCGCCAACGAATTCAAGGGCGAATTCCACTCCGTTCATTTCGAAAATCACGGCCTTGTGCTGGACGAGGGTGCTACCGAGGGTTATTTTGTCTCGGAAGAGATCGATCTTGGCGGCAGCTTTAAAAACATGCTTTCTTCTTGGAATGCAAGCTCCGCGAGCGGCACGGTAGAGGTGTCCGTATCCGTCAAGCTGGACGACGGCAGCTTTACAACGTGGTATTCCTGGGGCGAATGGAGCGCCATCCCCGAAACCTCGGGCAGTAAATCCAACAAGGATGCGCACGGTGAGGTAGGCATTGACATTCTCACGCTCAAAAAGCAGTGCCAAGGCATTGTCAGATACAGGGTTGATATCAAGCAGACAGGCGATCAGTCCCCCATTCTTTACAACATCACACTTGCCTGCGACAAGAGCCAAGGCAATCTCAAAGCACCTGCTGAAACTTATAAGAAACTGGACGTGCCTTACAGAAGGCAGATGGACGTTCCCGAGATCGGCGGCAGCATTTGCTCTGCAACCTCGCTTTCCATGGTCATGCTCTATCACGGTGAAAAGATCGATGACATCGCGGATATCGCTTGGGGTGTGCGTGACTACGGTGAGCAGATTTTCGGTAACTGGGCATTCAACGTCGCTTATGCAGGCGAGCTTGGATATCAGGCATACATCGACTATTACGACATTGACGCCATCAAATACGCCGTATCCACGGGACATCCGATCGTTTCCTCGATCAGAGTCAAGGCAGGACAGCTTGCAGGCAGCGGCCACCCGAATTATACGACCAATGGGCATTTGCTCTGCGTGGTCGGCTATGAGGAACGCGACGGACAAGGCTGGCTGCTGATCAACGATCCTGCACACCCCGAGGTCAAGGCAATGCTTGAATCCGAATTCGAAACCATTTACAGAGGCGTTTCCTATATCGTGCAATTAAGACCTGATACTTACGCAGAATAATCCTACACATACGTAAAAACAGGAGTTTTGACATGACTGACCTTGAAAAGATCGCATACGCAAAGTCCTTTCTTGATAAATTGGCTGCCGGGATCGATCCGACGGACGGCTCGATCATTCCCCAAGACGACGTAGCGGCCAAGGCTCGCGTCGCAGGCTGCTTTTCCTACGTTTCGGACGTGCTTGGCAAGCTGATTAATGCCCCCGATACCGTAGCCAATCTTTACCGCACCCCAGAGCGAAAGCTCACCTCCGAGGTGCTTGCCTCTATTGAATGCTCACAATACCCTGTCAGCGCAAGCGCGTTCGCGCAAAGAGTGGATCAAGCCCTGCGCTCGTCCAAGAAATTTACCGCACATGAGATCAACGCTTGGCTGATGCATCAAGGATATTTGGAAAAGCTGATCGATTACAGGGATAAGTCCTTCAAAAGGCCAACGCAAAAGGGCGTTGAGATCGGTATCATCGTCCAGCAATCCACCACAGCTTCCGGCAGAGTCACAAGATCGGTACGGTTCAACCTGTTCGCTCAGCAGTTTCTGCGCGATCACCTGCACGATATCCTCGCCTTCTCGCAAAATCCTCCAAGACTTTATGATCAGCTGCCAAGCGTCAGCTTCACGCTGACGCAGGCACAGCTTGCATCGTACGAGTTCTCCGAGATCCCGCTCTCGATCTCACAGATCGCAAGCAAGATCAGCGCGCTGAATCTTGACGGCTCCCAAGTCGGCCTCAAGGCAGGCGATCTTGCGGACTGGCTCGTACACCTGGGGCTTCTGCACACCGTGGAACGAGGCGGCAAGAACCATAAGTTGCCCACAAATGCCGGCAGTGAGATCGGCATTTTCATTGAAGAGCGACACGGACAAACCGGACTCTATCCCATCGCACTATACAACGCGGACGCGCAAAGATTTATCATTGACAACATTCACGCGCTGATTCGTGTGCAGTAACGCTGCTATGACAATACTTTTCCCGGACTATCAAGGCCCTCTTGCAAAATGACCAAATTCGAAGCCCAATTGTGCCGAAAAATTGAGCGAAAAAAAGTAAAAATATTTCGAAAAAGGTATTGACTTTTACTTTTGTTTGTGATACAATATACAGGTCGTCAGGAAGTGCTCGCTTCCAAGACGCATCTGGGTGTGGCGCAGCTGGTAGCGCGCTACCTTGGGGTGGTAGAGGCCGCAAGTTCAAGTCTTG
>JAZUSJ010000162.1:0-7566 GCA_045606685.1 Eubacteriales bacterium | reverse complement strand
CACTGCGAAGCAATATCACTGATAAAACGCTCCGCGTTTTATCTTCCCCCACGATGTCCTCCGCCACCGCCGCTTCTGCCGCCGCCTCCGCCGCCGCGGCCACCGTGGCTGCCGGACGATATGATGGTAGTAGTAACAAATTTGCCTACCTCGCGGTCTTGGCTGTGTGTCAGCTCCAACGTGGCAAAGCGATCCAACGGATACGACGTGGACGGATTCTTTTTCTTATAGCTTGCCCAAATGCCGCCAACGCTCGCCCCTCCCGCAATGCCGCCGATGATCAGCGCAACGATCAGGATCAATACCCACGATATGCCCAGTCTGCCTGCATACGCCTGCGCACTCAGCTCGGCATACGCACAAAGCCCCTCGGCAATCTCGCCGCCCTTCAGATTGTCATACACGCGGCTGTCGTCCAGTATGTAATCGATCTCCTTCTGGTTGATTTTCTGATATGCGTCGCCATAGGTATAAATGTCGTAATTGGTTTCAAATTGTTTGACAGTCACGACCAGCAGCACCAAGGAAACGTCGTCACGCAACCCATGCTCCGCAAGAAAATCATCTCCCCAGTATTTCTCATAGCCGCTGTAGGTATATTGAGAGGAAAATACGTACGCGCAGATCGGGATGCCCGCCTTCTCACGTGCAAGCTCCAACGAGGCATTGATCAGGAATTCCTCGTCATCGGTCAGAAGATCATCCACGTCCTGTACCTCTGCCAGATAATCGGGATACAGCTCCTGCTCGGGCTGCGCCCCCGCGGGGATGGCGCAAAGCATAAGGAGCGCGAGCAATATAACGCTCAGAATTCTCACAATTCTTTTCATAGCAGCACCCACCCCACAGCAAAAATTACCGCAGCAACGGCAGCCATGATGGCAGCAAAGGTGGCCGCAAGCTTGGCCTTGCTGACAGGCAGCTCACCGTACACCTTGCCCGTATAGCCGTTCATGGCATACTTATAGATCTGCCCCTCCTTGTCCCTGTAGGTCAGCACCCACACCGGCATCAAGGCATATTCCCAATGGCTCTGATGGATATTCAGACGGGGACGGGTACGCCCCATCTCACCGTCAATGGTGCCGCGCAAAAGTCTGTCGGCATATCCTTCCATTCTCTCTCGGATCTCCTCGCTCAGTGATTCGCGCTCCACGTCACGCTTCTTGGCCACAAAGCCTGTCAGATAGGGTGCGGAAAACTCCTCGAGCGATTCGGACGGATAGGGCAAAATCCCCTCCAGCATTTCCTTATCCTCGGTGGAGAGCGCACTTGTGACGATATCCTCAAAGTGGATCTCGCCCTCGCGCTCAAACTCCAGACGCGTGGTCTCGGTATACTTGATATTGCCCACGATCCAGGTACGGATGCGCGTTCCTTCTGCCGTCAGGGCAGCGGAGGAATCCGCATCGGTCACCCAGAAGGGGTAATATACGCCCGTGATCTTATCCACCTGCTCGGCGCAAAAATAATCGCGCGGTACGTAGCGGTGGCTTTTTGCATATTTTAAAAATTTCTCGATAGCCTGCTGCTTGCCAAACTTGAACGGGATAATGCGGTCGGGGCGGAACGCGCCCGAAAGCTTATCCGCAAGCACAACGGGATTGTGGCAGAAATAGCAGAAATCCGCCACGGTCTCACCGTCTGCCATGACCTCTGCACCGCAGGAGGGGCAGAAATACGCACGCATCTGCTCACAGAATTCCCGATCCTGCGCTTCTCTTTCCCTGACCTTATCGGCATTGCCCGAGGCCTCTAAATCTTGCTTTTCAAAATCCGAAAGGCAGAATTCGCAGGCAAACTTGCCCTTTTGGGCATCAAATATCAAGCCCGCGCCGCAATTCGGACACGCATACGTAACTGTTGACTGTGCCATACGTCAATTATACACGCTTTGCGCCGCACTCGGCACAGAATTTTCCTGTGTTGACCGCACCGCATTCGGGGCAGGTCCAGCCTGCAGCCGACGCAGGCTTTTTCGTACCGCATTCGGAGCAGAATTTCCCGGTATTGACCACACCGCACTCGGGGCAGGTCCAGCCTGCAGCTGCAGGCTTCTTTTCGCCGCACTCGGAGCAGAATTTGCCCGTGTTGACCACGCCGCATTCGCACGTCCAGCTGTCGCCGGATGCTTTGGCCGCTGCAGCAGAGGCCTTGGCTTCTGCCTTCTTCTCCTCGGCATCGCGCGCCATTTGCGCGTTGTTGGACTGGCTTGCCGCAGCCATAAAGCCGCCGCCTGCGCCCATGCCCATGCCCATACCCATAAAGGCCTGAGCCGAGCCGTTGGCATTGCTGCCCGCAGCCTCAAAGCCGCGTGCCATGGCGCCCTGCACGTATCCCTCGCGGATAGTCGCATCGCCAAGCATAGCGCCCTGGTTGCGCATATTGATCAGCTTCTTGCTTTCCTCGTCGTAGGAAACGCTGGAAAGGCCGACCGACAGCACCTCCATGCCGCGCAGAGCCTTCCAATCGTTGTCCAGCTCATTTGCCATATAGGTGGAAAGCTCACGCGATTTGCTTGCCACGTAAGAGATACGGATGCCGTCTGCCGACATGCGGTTGATGGCAGCCTGCAGCGCCTCCAAAAACTCGGAGAGATACTGCTCGTTGATGGTGCCGATCTCTACGCGATCCGCATTCTTGGGCAGTGCCTCGGTATAGAACTTGATGGGATCGGTGATCTTGATCGAATACGTGCCGTGTGCGCGCAAAAACAGCTCGGCATTGTAGAAGTTGTCAAAATAATTGACCGGAGCGCGCGTACCGAATCTGATCCCCTTGATCTCCTGCAAATTGATAAAGTACGCCTTTTGCGCATAGGACGGCACGCCGCCGAACTTGACACGCGCAAAGGTATCCTTGAATGCGTCACCGAACTCACCGCCAAACAGCGAGGGGGCGCTGGAATTGTCCACCTTGAAATATCCCGGCTCGGCGGTATAATCGACAACCTTACCGCCATCCAACAGCATCATGAACTGACCGGGATAGACGTGGATGATAGAGCCGTTGGAAATGACGTCCTCGGTTCCCTTTCTGTTGTTGTTTCTCTTGTCGTTTTTGCGAACGGCAACGCCCTTGGTAAAGACCGTGCCTTCGCCCATGGAGTCGGCTTCAATGACCTCCAGCCATTGATCGGCAAACGCACCGCCAACGGATTGAAGTGTTGCTTTGATAATACCCATTTGTAAGTCCTCCTGTATATTTGTGTTGAATTTTTTATTTTTGCGGGAGGGGAAACCCCTCACCTACAGATTGACCGGCATTCTCGACGGTCCGCTTACGCATTACTGCCGTACGGCAGCAATTCCAAGCCCTCGTTATGCTCCAGCGCCCAGGTCACGGCCCAGTTTCCGGGGAACAAGAGGAGATCGTTGCCGCGCACATCCTGGATCCACTTGGTCTCGGCAGACAGCTTGAGCTTGGAAGGATCGGTGTCCTTGCCGCCCACGTAACGAATGATGTCGTACGGGATCTCGCGCTGAATGTAACCCACGCCGTACTCACTTTGCATGCGGAACTTGAGCACGTCATACTGCAGCACGCCCACGACGCCCACGATCACGCGCTCCATACCCGAATTCGGCTCGAAGAAGATACGGATCGCACCCTCCTGCGCGATCTGCATCATGCCCTTGGCAAACTGCTTGCGCTTCATGGAATCGATCTGCTCCACGTAGGCAAAATGCTCGGGAGTGAAGTTGGGGATGCCCTCATATTCGATCTTCATGCCGGGCTGGCAGATGGTATCACCGATCGAGAAGATACCCGGATCAAACACACCGATGATATCTCCCGCGTACGCCACCTCAACGCCCTCACGCTCCTGCGCCATCATCTGCTGCGGCTGCGCGAGCTTGATATTCTTGCCGCCCTGCACGTGGAAATACTCCCGGCTGCGCTCAAATTTGCCCGAGCAGATACGCATAAATGCAATTCTGTCACGGTGCGCCTTGTTCATGTTGGCCTGGATCTTGAACACGAATGCCGAGAATCGCTCGTCACCGGACGCGATCTCCACATCCCCTGCCTTATGAGGCAGCGGGGCAGTGGTCATTTGCAAAAAGCTCTCCAAGAAGGGCTCGATACCAAAGTTATTAAGCGCCGAGCCGAAGAATACGGGCGACAGTTTGCCCGCACGGACTGCATCAAGGTCAAAGCCAAAGTCGGCCACATCCAGAAGCTCGATCTGCTCAGTCAGATTTTCGCGTAAGCGCTCCCCGATCAGCTCGTCAAGACGCTCGGTGTCGTCAAAATCCACCGCAATTCCCTGCAGTCTGTTACGGCCGCCATGGAAGTTGTCAAAGGTCAAAATCTGCTTCTTTTCGCGGTCATACACGCCCTTGAAATCCACGCCGCAGCCGATCGGCCAGTTCATGGGATAGGTACGGATGCCGAATTCCTGCTCCAGCTCGTCAAGCAGATCCAGAGGATCGCGCGCCTCGCGGTCCAGCTTATTGATAAAGGTAAAGATCGGAATGCCGCGCATGGCGCAGACCTTGAACAGCTTGCGCGTCTGTGCCTCGATACCCTTTGCCGCGTCAATGACCATGACCGCGCTGTCAGCAGCCATCAGCGTGCGGTAGGTGTCCTCCGGGAAGTCCTGGTGTCCGGGGGTATCCAGAATGTTGATGCAGTAGCCGTTATAGTTGAACTGCATGACCGACGAGGAGACCGAGATACCTCTCTGCTTTTCCAGCTCCATCCAGTCGGAAACGGCGTGCTTGTCGCTGTGCTTGCCCTTGACCGAGCCGGCGGTCTGGATCGCACCGCCGTAAAGCAAAAACTTTTCGGTCAGCGTGGTCTTACCTGCGTCAGGGTGCGAGATGATGGCAAACGTGCGGCGTTTTTCAATTTCGTGTAAGCTTTGTGCGTCTATCATGTTTTACATATCCTCTGAAAAAATAGTCATTCATATTATTATAGCACGGTTTTGCCCAAAATGCAAGTCCCATACACAGATTTGGGCATAAGTCGGGCAAAAAAGCAAGTCTGACAGCGACACTTGCACCATAAAACAAAAAAAAACAACCCGCAAGGGGTTGACAAAACGAAAAATATCGAATATAATAATGACGTAGGAGCACCGGTAACGGTTGACTTCCTCGTGAAATGATTAAAAAGATAACCGCTTCAGTTTGGTAGACAGGCGGTTATCTTTTTTTGTTGCTATGAATACTGATGACAAGACCGATGATTGCAAGGATAACCGTGCAAAATTGGAAAAAGACTTCCCAAGTCATGTACATTGGCATCACCTCCCCCATACTCGAGGAAGGCAAACAAAAAAGATTGACACTTCCTCGGGATCGAGAAAGCCAACCGCCACCGTGTGGCACTCCTACGGGTGCTTGCGCACCGGGTATATTATAACACATGATCGTCAGATATGCAAGTAGAAACGGGCAAAAAAGCATTGCATTCGGTGTGTTTTTCTGCTATAATAAACCCAAAGAGCATCCCCAAATCATCAAAACGGAGGTACCTATGCCAAGCTTAAAGAAAAATGCGCCCTTGCGCTGCGCGATCAGACGAGAAGACATTTTGCTGACTGAGGATGAAAAGCTCCGCGTGTACGCCAACGCCCCCGCCGAGCCATACGTCCCCAAGCAAGCAAACGATCAAGCCCCGCCCGAGTCCTCCTCCTTTCTGGACGTATGCGAGCGCGCGAAAAAGAACAAGACCGAGATCCTGACCTTTTTCCATGACCACTTTTTCGGCGGCGGTGAGCGCGAGCTTCACCTGACGCATCCCGAATTCATTGACTGCACCAAAAAGATCTCGGATTTTGCCCGAACCTTTGGCATCGGCATCGGTGCAAGCGTGACCAATCCGCTTGACCTTGGCCGCACCTTCAAGCAAGATATGGGTGTGGGCGGTCAACACCGCTTTTTCTCGGAGGGCGTGCTCAATCCCGACGGCACTTTTGCCTTTGCCGCCATGCTCAGCGAAAAATGGTGCAACAACAAGGGCTACGTTTATCCCGAGTTCGTCCGCGCCCGCCTGTTTGCTTACACCGAGCAGGATAACAGCACACCCTACTTAGTCATTGATCCCGCATCGATCTGCGAGATCCCCGCCGCAGATTACACCTGCACGCTCTCCTATGAGCCATACGATCTCAGTCAATACTTCGGGGACAAGCACATGGAGATCAAGGGAAAGACGTCACTTTCGGGCAACCGCGTCTTTGCCGTGTTTTATATGGATACGCCAGAGATGGACTACTTCCACCCCGAAGCTGTGCAGTACGTGCATCGCATCATTGACATGTACCGCGAAAAGGGCGTGGAATTCATGGAGCTGTATTCCGACGAAATGCATATTCAGTTCGACTGGGATCTTGGCTCGCATTTCGGCCCTTACGAGATCCCCACGCGCTATATGACAGCCAATTTTGAAGCCGAGCTTGCAGGGATCGATCCCCTCTTTGCCGATTTTGACCGTGCGCTGATCTATTTCGGCTATGACATGCACACAGACCGCGCCGTTCTTGGCCGCTCACACACCCAACACGTCCTCGGCAGCACCAAGGCAGACCTTGCGCGCACCTTCCGCTTGCGCAAAACGTATTTTGAAATGCTTTCGGATCGCGTGGTACACCTTTGCTGTGACGCAAGAGATTACGCTCGCGACACCTACGTCCAAAACGCAGGCCATGATCCCTTCTGCGTAGGTCATGCAACCTGGCAGGAGTCACCCACCTGCGACAAATACGGCCCGGGCAATGGGGGTATGTTCAATCTTGCCACCATCAACGGCTACTGCGCATACGATTACTCCCCCGATTACGTATACTCCAGCACCATCCGCGAGGCGATCTCGGGCTGCTACGACTATTTCAAATGGAACGACTACTTCTCCTACGGCGGCACCGACTTCTGCGAGAGCGGTTGGTTTGACCGCAACTACTACGGCGGTGCAATGTCAGCCTCTCTCGGCTCACTCAACCGCAACGAGGTCTGTCTGTGGGGAGCATGGGGCTTTCCCGATCAGGCGCGACGCCGCATGTCCTGCGTACAGAATTGCTTTGGCTCGCACATCCCGCGCGAGGGCATCGTGACCTACAACCGCCCCCGTGATGCCAGGGTGCTGTACGTTTATCCCAAGGATCTGACCATGATCGAGGAACGCTTCGGCAGCTGGATGGTGCAGTACGCTTACGCCAACTACTGTCCTGCCGACCGCATCACGGCGCTTGGCAAGGTGGAAAACGGCAGGCTTGCGCTGGGTATTTGCTCGTATGATACCGTCGTCGTGGGCTTTGAGCCCCTCTATAACCCCGATTTCGTTTCCCTGCTCGCAGAATTTGCCCGCACGGGCGGACGCGTGATCTGGAACGCAGCACCACCTGTTGACGAGTCGGGCAACGTGCCCGCAGCATGGCTTGAATTGTTCGGACTTTGTGCCGCGCAATCGGTCACAGAGGGCGGAACGGCAGACTCTGTATGCTTTGCCGGCCCGCTTTCGGATATCGCGCCCATGCGCGTACCCACAAGCATGCTGCCCGACAGGATCTACACCGTCAAGTCGGAGGCCAAGCGGTCTTAGGAAGACAAATTGGAG
>JAZUSJ010000161.1:0-33512 GCA_045606685.1 Eubacteriales bacterium | reverse complement strand
GCTTTTTCACGTTCTGCTCTTGGTAAAAGAGCGTCCGTATGGGAACCCCTACCACCGCAACCGCGTCACTTGTTTCCCTCGTGCCTCGGTCAACTGCGCTCCGCTGCGGTCCCCCTCCCCCGCGGGGAGGCTTTGTGTCGGGCAACCTCGCCATCCTTCGCACAAAACGGATGGTGAACGCCTCCCGAAACGGGCAAATAGACAAAACGGATGCGCGCTGCAAAGCCGTCCCCGCAGGGGAAGGAGGGCTCCCGTAGCGTAGCGTAACGGGAGGAAGGGTTTTTCGTAAAGAGATTGGGGAACAGAGATTTTTCAATGTTAAAGGGCTGAATCCTGTTTTGACTCAGCCCTTATTTCATATTTTCCCGCTAATTTCTCAGCCCCATTGGGCTTTTTTCTTTTGTATTACGTGTTCTTCCCCTATCGGGAACGGCTTTTTTGCATTTTTTCTTCGCATTTCGTATTCTGCTTGCATTCCCCAAGAATCTGTGCTATAATAAAAGAAAAACGACAGGAGGACTATATGAAAACAGCAATTTTCGGTGTATGGCACGTACACGCACCCGATTATACAAGAACTGCACTCAAATATGGCGAGGTGCTGGGCTTCTACGAGCCGGATGACGCACTGGCTAAGGCGTTTGGCGACCTGTTTGGCCTCCCCCGCTTTGCAACTGCCGAGGATCTTTTGGCAAGTGATACCGAGGGCGTGATCGTTTGCTCGGCAACCAACACCCATGCCGACGATATGATCAAAATTGCAAACGCAGGCAAGCACATTTTCACCGAAAAGGTGCTTGCACTGACCGACGCGGACTGCGCACGCGTAGCCGAGGCGGTCGAGAAAAACAACGTATCCTTTACCATTTCCCTGTTTCAGAAATACCTGCCCGCACGCAGAGCCGTCAAGGCTGTTTGCGAGAGCGGCGAGCTGGGAAATATCAACTATCTGCGTTTTCGCAACTGCCATTCGGGCAGCAGCGCCGATTGGCTGCCTGCACACTTTTATAGCCGCGCAGAGTGTGGCGGCGGGGCGATGATCGACCTTGGCGCGCACGGCATGTACCTGACGCATTGGATCCTTGGTGAGCCGATCTCTGCCAAGTCCGCTTTTACGCTGTGCAATCAAAATCCCGGTGCGGCAGCAAAGAATGCTGACGGTGTTGAGGACAATGCCGTGACGGTCATGACCTTTGAGGGCGGTGCGATCGCGGTCAACGAAACAGGCTTTGTATCCTGCTGCTCCCCCGTCATTTTTGAGGTACACGGTGACAGGGGCTACGTTTACATGGAGGGTAACCGCGTCATCAAATGCACGCAGGTAACCGGCGGCAAGCAGGTCGAGGTCGAGCTTCCCGAAGCGCTGCCTTTACCCATTGAGCAATTCGTCAGCGGTCATATTCTGCCCGGCTGCGGCATGGAACAAGCCAGAGCTCTTTCGCGCATGATGGAGCTGGCGTACGGGTGGCAGGCATGAGTGAAAGATTTTTTGATCAATACGACCTGATCATCGGCGAGGGGTGCGAAACCCCGTTCATGAAGAAATACGGCATTCATCAGGATGGCACCACGCCCATGTGCCGCGATACGGACGGCACGCTTTGGGCCATGAGCGGACACGCGCACGGTGGTCACATCAGCGTATTTTCCGGCACTTGCCTTGACGACATGGTGGAGCGTTGGCCGATCGAGCTCAATTTTTCGCTCGGTCACGCTGATTATGCTTTTAACGGCATTCGCTATCCCGAGGGCATTCCCGCACGCGGCAGCATCTGGCCGTTCGGGCTTTATATCTGCCCCGGCACGCACCGCTTTTTCTGCTGGTTTCACAACGAAACTGGCTGGGCAGGCCGCGGCACGGCATATGATGCCTACGGCCCTTGCCAAACGCCCAAGCACGACACCGACTTCCGCCACGTGGGGCTGATGCACTCGGACGACGAGGGACAGACCTGGACCTTTGACCGCTGGGTGCTGACAGGCCACGAGGTGGCCTTTACCGAGCATTACAATCCGGGTGCGGGCAACGCGCTGGGACAGATGGGTGACCTTGTACGCTTTGGTTGCGGCGATTTCACACTGTTCACCACACCCGAAGACGAGTTTATCTATCTATTTTACAACAACATGGCCATCTCACTCGACGGCAAGGATATGCTGGATGCATGGAAATCCTGCGACGCTTACGTGGCACGCTGCCGCAAGAGAAGCGATGGCACGATGGGTGATTTTGTCAAATTCTACGACGGTGCATTCTGCGAGGCGGGCAACATGGGCAAGGAAAGCTCGATCGTGCGCGATATGTGGCACGCACGCGTGGTTTGGTGTGAGCCGCTTGGCTGCTATCTCATGACGGGCAAGCCCATCATCAAGGCATGGAAGGGCGAGATCGAGGGTGTGGGTTGGCCGCACTACGTCATGTCCATTGCAACCTCGGACGACCTTATGCATTGGTCCGAGCCGGAGGTGGTTTACAAGGACGGCAAGCCTTTTGGCAACCACTACAACGCTCTGTTCCCCGATGATACCATCAGCGCACCCAACGTCCTCCCCTCGCTTTCATTTTCCATTCTCAACAACCACAACGGCACGGACGTGATCCGTTATCCCGCACGCATTGTCAAAAAGGAAAGCTGATTATGACACAAAATATCAAGTATTATCTTGGCATCGACGGTGGCGGCACCAAGACCGAGTTTTACCTGACCGATGCCGATGGCTTTTTGCTGGCCTCTGCCCTGCTGGGGGCATCCAACCCCAACGATATCGGGCTTGACGCGACCTGCGCGTTGCTCGGTAAGGGGATTGACGAGGTAACCGAGGGCTACGACCGCGCGACCATCTCTGCCTTTGCAGGCATTTCGGGGGCGGCCACGGGCGACAACGCGGCACAAATTGCTCATTTTCTGCGCACGCTCGGCTTTGTAAAGGCCGATGCGGCAAGCGACGTGCGTTCCTCCTTGGCGGCATGCCTTGGCGATGAGGACGGCATTGCGGTCATTATGGGGACGGGATCCGTGGCATATGCGCAATGCGACGGCCGGATCCTGCGTGCAGGCGGCTACGGCTATCTGCTCGGTGATGCGGGCAGCGGCTTTGCCCTGGGGCAAGGTGCCATCCTGGCCGCTTTGCAGGCCGAGGACGGAAGCGGTGCGCCCACGCTTTTGCGCGATATGGTGGCGGACGCGTGCGGCAAACACGATGTGCTTGACGCGCTCTCCGATTTTTACCGTGGCGGCAAGGCCGAGATCGCGCGCTATGCGCATCTGATCTTTGACGCGCACGCAAAGGGCGACGCGGTGGCCACCGAGATTCTTTTGCGCAATATTCGCGCCATTGCCGACCTGATCCGTGCCATCGGCAATCGCATGGGCAAGGGACGCGTGCGCGTGGTGCTGTGCGGTGGCCTGACGGCCCAAAGTACGGTCATTCTGCCCTTGCTGCAGGATGCGTTGGCAAACGACGCGCGCACGTACGCGCTGTCGATCTCCAAGGCCGCGCCGATTCAGGGGGCGCTCTATTTGGCGGGGTTGAGGTGAAAATAAATAAAATGCAAAAGACCTGCCGTGGCAGGTCTTTTTTCAGGCTCTGTATTCGTAGGGGAGGATATCATCCTCCCGCACGCGATGAGGAAGGAACGTGTTCGGGATATCACGATCATAAATCCTTATCGGGCGGGAGGATGATATCCTCCCCTACGGTGTATATAGGTCAACTTGTTTTTATGAGCAAACCGTTTCCGTTCTTTTTGAGCGTCACGATCGTATAGGAGACCCAAGCACTTGTGCAATACAGCTAAACTTTTTCGTCGTATTTGCCAAAATTTCATTCAAAGCATTGCCATATGAAATTCCTTATGATACAATACCCGTAGGCTATAGCCAAAAAAAATACGGAGGTATCGTCCTATGAAAAAAGCCCTTTCATTTCTGGTCTCTTTCATTATGCTCCTGTCCCTTTTCTCCACGCTCACCGCGGTGAGTGCCGAGGGGGAAAATGCTTACGATTCCGCAGAGAACGGTGACGTCCTGTTCATCGCAGATTTTAGCGGTATAGCCGGCGTATATGAACCGGACGCATACTCCGGTATGCCCGACGCCTACGTGTCCGACGACGGCACCTCCATGCAGCTGATCGCCATGGAGGATGCAACCGCAACCATGTGGGGCGGTGAGATCCAAACGCTCCCGCTCAACGACAAGACCCAATACACCATTTATTATTCGGTCACCCGCACCGCAGGTGACGGCAGCGGTCTTTACGTTGACGGTGTTTACGGCGTTTACGGCTACAATAACCGCTGCAAGATCCACGAAGGCAAAAGCGGTCTGAGCGGCAGAGCGTACACGTACTTTGAAGACGCAGGCTTTAACCTGACGCTGCCCGAAGCAGGCACCATCACGCAGGAATATGCACTCGAGGTCAACGGTGCGAATTCCACGATGGCACACTACATCAAGGACGACTCCGGTGAGTTCGTGCTGATCCAGGCAAGCTATCCCTACGATGGCATTGTGTTCCAGAGCGAATATCTTGGGCTGTACTTCTACACGTATTATGCAGATCACATGTCGGTCTTCAGCGACTGCTACGTTGTCAAGGGGCTCTCCTTTGCGGTTGATGACAGAATCCCCGAGGACGTGCCCGAGGGTTGCATCAATACCAAGCTGGAGCTTGGCGAAAAGACGCGCAAATTGGAGCTGCTCACCTCCTCCAAGCACTTGGACGAGATCTATTACCCGCCCGAGGGTACAGCTGAGCCTTGGGAGGGTGTCAGAATGGGTATCACAGACACCACCGATCCCTTCCTGACCATTGACTGGGCTGCCTATAACTACAAGGCAGGACTGGATTACGTGGATTCCCAGGCGTATCCCTTTGTGGCGTTCAAGCTCAAGGTAGTGGGCTATGTAACCGATTTTGAGCTATTCTACTGCGCAGGCGACATACGTAAGGCAACCGCAGGCTATTCCACAGCCACCGACTATCCCTGCGAATCCACGGGCGAGGTGGAATACATCCTGTTTGACCTGACCGATCTGTGCGAGGGCATTTACAACCGTTTCAGACTTGATGCAAACTCAGCAGACCCCGATACCGAAGTATTCCTGTATGAGATCGCATTGTTTGCAACCGAGCAGGAGGCCCTGGAATACATGGGCTTAGCCGCTCCCGAAACGGATGCTACCACCGAGCCCGAAACCGAAGCCCCCGATGAGCAAACAACCCTGCAGCAAACCGAAGCACCGACAGAGGCACCGACAGAGGCACCGACCGCAACGCCCGATAAGCAAGAGGAAAAGGGCGGATGTAGCTCGATCATGGGTGCGGGTCTTGTCACGCTGTGCTTTGTTACGGCAAGCGCAATTTGCCTGAAGAAGAAAAAGGATTGATTTTTCGCGTGCGCCGATTGTACGGCGTAATGCATAATAAAGGTGAGGGGCTTTCCCCCGGGGAAAGGCCGTCTTTTTTGATTGTTTACATGAGCAAACCGTATCCGTTCTTTTGGGATTTCACCCGTAGGGGCGAACTGCGTTCGCCCACCTTATCCGTTGGGATGTTATGTGAGGAAATCCTCTCCGTTCTTTCTTTGAGCAAATAGCCACAAAGAAATGAACCAGTAATTCGCTGCGCGAATTGAAAGGCCGTTTGGGAAGATTTCGCCTCTGCGGAGGCGACCAAGGGCTCTGCCCTTGGAGCCCGCAAACTTTTGTAAAAGTTTGATCAAAACTTTTAATCTGTAAGAGTGATTCAAACTGATTAGAGCAACGTAAAATGATTCTTTCTGCAATCCAGCACGCCCTCGCGCTTGAGCTTCCCGATCTCGGCCGAAAGTCCGCTGCGATCCACCTCCAGATAATCCGCCAATTCCTGGCGGTCAAACGGGATCTCGAACGAGTGGCTGCCCGTCTGCTGCTCCATATATGCCAGATATGCAAGCAATTTTTCCCTCGTTGTGCGTTTTGCTGTGATATCCAGCTTTTGATGGAACATAATATTCTTGGCGGCAAGATCACGCATCAGATTATATATCATACGTCTGTGGAATTCGCAGCCGTTTGAGCAGGTGTGCAGCACGTGGCTGCTATCGATCAGCAGCACCTCGCACGGTTCGTTGGCCACAATGGATACAGGCAGCGGCACCATTCCCGCGCATGCAAACGACTCCCCGAACAGCTCGCCCGGCAAAATGCCCGACACGATGCTGCGGTTGCCGTCATAATCGTGTCTGACGATCTGCGCAGAGCCCGAAAGCAAGATTCCGATATACTTTGCCGGATTTCCCTCGGCAAATATGGTATACTTTTTATCAAAGCTCCCACGCTTTGCGCCAAGGCAGGAAAGCATAGCGATCAGATGCTGATCCTCAATATCCGAAAACAGCGAGCATTTTCTCAGAATTCCAAAATATTTTTTCATTTTTTCTCCTTTTGTTGAAATTTCAACAGACTCATCGTCCCTATTATACTATAATAAATACAGAAAATCAAGGAGTTTTTTATGAGAATCGCATTTTTTGACGCAAAATCCTATGATAAGCCCTCGTTTGACGCCTTTGGCGCGCAACACGGCATTCAATATAAATACTTTAAAACCAAGCTGACAGAGGATACGGCAGAGCTTGCACACGACTGCGACGGTGTTTGCGTATTCGTCAACGATACGGTCAATGCAGCCGTGATCGACAAGCTTTACGACATGGGCGTGCGAATTGTAGCGCTGCGCTGCGCCGGCTTTAACAACGTGGACGTCAAGCACGCATACGGCAAGCTGCACGTGCTGCGCGTGCCTGCCTACTTCCCTTACGCGGTTGCCGAGCATACCATGGCACTGCTGCTGACCTCGATCCGCCGCATTCACAAGGCCTACATCCGCACCCGCGATTTTAACTTCAGCCTTGCAAATATGACCGGCTTTGACCTGCACGGCAAGACGGTAGGCGTGATCGGCACAGGCAAGATCGGCCGCGTATTCATCAATATCTGCCGCGGCTTTGGCATGAAGGTGCTGGCATACGACAAATTCCCCGCTCCCGATCTGGCGGACGGAGAAAATATCCGCTACGTCGGTCTTGACGAGCTGTTTGCAGGCAGTGACGTGATCTCCCTGCACTGCCCCCTGACTGAGGAGACCTATCACGTTATCAATCAGGAATCGCTTGAAAAGTGCAAAAAGGGCGTGGTCATTCTCAACACCTCGCGCGGTGCTTTGGTGGATGCCGAGGCGTTGCTCTCGGGCATCAAATCCCGCAAGGTGGGGGCTGCTTGTCTGGACGTTTACGAGGAGGAATCCGATCTGTTCTTTGAGGACTTCTCGGGACACATTTTAGAGGACGACGTGCTGGCCAGACTGATCTCGATGCCCAACGTCATCGTGACCTCGCATCAGGCATTCCTGACCGAAGAGGCACTTTCCAATATTGCAGAAACCACCACACAAAATATCAAGCAAATGATAGAAAACGGGCAATGCCCCAACGAGCTTTGCTATCGCGGCGGCAATACCGACGATTGCAAAAGCGGCAAATGCTTCTGAGAGGAGAAAGATATGACAAGACGGATCATCAACATCGACAAAGAAAAATGCAACGGATGCGGCGCATGCGCCACGGCTTGCCATGAGGGTGCGATCGAAATGATCGACGGCAAGGCTGAGCTTATCCGCGAGGACTTCTGCGACGGCCTTGGCGATTGCCTGCCCGCCTGTCCCACGGGCGCTATTACCTTTGAAGAGCGTGAAGCACCCGCCTATGACGAGAGTGCCGTGCTTGCCGCTAAGCAAAAAAAGACCGCAAAGCCCGCGTTTGCCTGCCCCGGCACCATGGCAAAAGCCATCAAGCGTGAGCCAAACGTACAAGTACAACGCGCGCCGGTCGGAAGTCAGCTGGCACAATGGCCCTGTCAGATCAAGCTGGTTCCCGTGGGCGCACCCTACTTTGACGGTGCAAACCTGCTGATCGCTGCCGACTGCACGGCCTACGCTTACGCCAACTTTCACGCGGATTTCATGCGCAATCACATCACCCTGATCGGCTGTCCCAAGCTGGACGAGGGCGATTATGCAGAAAAGCTGACCGCCATCATCGCGCACAACGACATCAAGAGCGTCAAGGTGGTCAGAATGGAGGTTCCCTGCTGCGGCGGCATTGAAAATGCAGTCAAGCGTGCGCTGCAGGCAAGCGGAAAGTTCATCCCCTGGCAGGTGATCACCATCTCGACCGACGGACGGATTTTGGATTAATTTCGTCAAAAAAACGCTTGACCAAAGCACTTTCAGATGATACAATATACATAGTATGAAAAACGGAGGCAACTTGATTCATGAAGATCACCAACGACATCAAATATATCGGCGTCAACGACCGTAAGATCGATCTCTTTGAGGGACAGTACCGCGTTCCCAACGGCATGGCCTATAACTCCTACGCCATCATAGACAGCATGATCGCCATCATGGATACGGTGGACGCAGGCTTTACCCACGAATGGCTGGACAACATCCGCGATACACTCGGCTCCCGCAAGCCCGATTTTCTGATCGTACAGCACATGGAGCCCGATCACTCCGCAAACATCATGCAGTTTGCAAAGACCTACCCCGAGGCAAAGATCGTATCCTCCTCCAAGGCTTTTCGCATGATGCAGAACTTTTTCGGTACCGACTTTGCGGATCGCCGCATTGTGGTTGAGGAGGGGGACGTGCTGGAGCTTGGATACCACAAGCTGCACTTTGTATCAGCCCCCATGGTCCACTGGCCCGAGGTCATTGTGCCCTACGATTCCACCGACAAGGTGCTTTTCTCGGCTGACGGCTTTGGCAAATTCGGCACGACCGACGCATCAGAGCCCTGGGCGGACGAGGCAAGACGCTACTACATTGGGATCGTCGGCAAATACGGCGCACAGGTACAGGCACTGCTCAAAAAGGCAGCGGCTCTGGATATTGAGATCATCTGCCCCTTGCACGGCCCGGTGCTTTCCGAAAATCTTGGCTACTACCTCAATCTCTATGATATCTGGTCAAGCTACCAGCCCGAGCAGGACGGCATTGTGATCGCCTATACCTCTGTTTACGGCAATACCAAAAAGGCAGTCATGCAGCTGGCCGAAAAGCTCAAGGCAAACGGTGCGCCCCGTGTGGTCGTCCACGACCTTGCAAGGACTGACGTTTCCGTAGCGACCGCCGACGCCTTCCGCTACAGCAAGCTGGTGCTGGCCACCACAACCTACAACGCTGACATCTTCCCCTTCATGCGTGAGTTCATCGACCACCTGACCGAGCGAAATTTCTCGAATCGCACGGTTGCCATGATCGAAAACGGCAGCTGGGCGCCTCAGGCGGTCAAGGTCATGAAGCGCATGCTGGAGGGCTGCAAGAATATCACCTACACCGATACCGCGGTCAAGATCATGTCCGCGCTGAATGCAGAGAGCAGCGAGCAGCTTGGCAAAATGGCGGACGAGCTGTGCCGCGAATATCTGGCACAGCGTGACGACACCGCCAACAAGAACGACATGACCGCGCTGTTCAACATTGGCTACGGCCTTTACGTCATCACCTGCAACGACGGCAAGAAGGACAACGGTCTGATCGTCAATACGGTCACTCAGGTCACCAACACTCCCAACCGTCTGGCCGTGACCGTCAACAAGGAAAACTATTCGCACCACGTCATCAAGCAGACAGGCAAGATGAACATCAACTGTCTGACCGTGGACGCCCCCTTCTCCGTATTTGAAAAGTTCGGCTTCCAGAGTGGCAGAAACGTGGATAAATTCGCGGATTGCACGCCGCTTCGCTCGGACAACGGCCTTGTTTTCCTACCCAGACACATCAATTCCTTCATGTCGCTTTCCGTTGAGCAATACGTTGACCTTGGTACGCACGGCATGTTCATCTGCTCGGTCACCGAGGCACGCGTGCTTTCTGACAAGGAAACCATGACCTACACCTATTATCATCAGCACGTCAAGCCAAAGCCCCAAACCGAGGGCATCAAGGGCTACGTTTGCACCATCTGCGGCTACGTCCACGAGGGCGAGCTGCCCGAGGATTTCGTCTGCCCGCTTTGCAAGCACGGCGCCTCGGACTTCGTTGAGATCAAGTAACAAAATCAAATTCAAAAAAAGATAAATAACAAAGGAGATTATTACTATGTGTGAAAACAAGTTCTATATTTGCGAAAAGTGCGGCAACCTGGTAGGTGCCATCCATGAATCCGGTGTTCCCATGAAGTGCTGCGGTCAGAACATGACCAAAATCGAAGCAGGCGTGGTGGAAGCAAGCCGCGAAAAGCACATTCCCGTTGCAACTGTTGATGGCGACAAGGTAACCGTCAACGTCGGCTCCGTGGCTCACCCCATGGTTCCCGAGCACAGCATCGAGTGGGTATATCTGCAGACCGATAAGGGCGGCCAGCGCAAGTGCCTGAGTGCAGGCGACGCTCCCGTTGTCACCTTTGCTCTTGCCGATGAAAAGCCGGTTGCCGTTTACGCTTACTGCAACCTGCACGGTCTTTGGAAGTCTGAATTTTAATCAAAAACCGATATTTGACAGGAGGTAATTATGGTAAACGCAAAAGTTCACGAGCTGCTCAATCAGCAAATCAATAAAGAGTTTTACTCCGCATATCTCTACTTGGATTTTTCCAACTACTTCAAGGCTGCAGGCCTTGACGGCTTTGCAAACTGGTATATGATCCAGGCGCAGGAGGAAAGAGATCACGCCATGCTGTTCTACACCTACCTGCAGAATGAAAACATGCCCGTCACGCTTGACGCCATTGCCAAGCCCGACAAGACCTTTACCTGCCACATGGACGTGCTCAAGGCAGGACTTGAGCATGAGGAATACGTAACCTCACTGATCAACGACATCTATGCAGCAGCATACGATGAGCGCGATTTCCGCACCATGCAGTTCCTTGACTGGTTTGTCAAGGAGCAGGGCGAGGAGGAGACCAACGCCAACGATATGATCACCAAAATGGAGCTGTTCGGCTCTGATCCCAGAAGCCTGTATCTGCTCAACCAGGAGCTGGCAGCAAGAGTGTACACCGCTCCCTCGCTGGTGCTCTGATTTAAAAACAAGGAGTTTTTTATGGCAAAATACGTTTGCGGTGCATGCGGCTGTGTATACGATGAAGAGCTCGGCATTCCCGAGCAAGGCATCGCTCCCGGCACCAAATTTGAGGATCTTCCCAAAGACTTCGCATGCCCCCTGTGCGGTGTGGGCAAGGAGCTTTTTGAAGAGGCATAAAGAAATGCAAGTCCACGCCGCACATGGCGTGGACTTTGATTTACAGGAGTTTTTTCTATGGAACTGGTACTTTTGACAGCCCTTGGCGTGGGCGGTGCAACCGTCATTGGCGCCGTGATCGGCTTTGTTTTCAAAAAAATATCCCACACCTTTTCGGATATCGTGCTGGCCTTTGCCGCGGGCGTCATGCTGGCGGCCGCCGTGCTTGGCCTGATCCTTCCCTCTGCCGAATACGGTATGGCGGATCTCGGTGCATGGGGACTGCTGATCACGGTCGCCGGCATATTCGCGGGCGCGCTTTGCCTGAATCTGATCGACAAGCTGGTCCCGCACCTACATAAGCTTGCAGGTGTGGAGGATGAGGCGCACCGAAATGCAAACCTGAGCCGCGTGCTTTTGTTCGTCACGGCCATCGCCATTCACAATCTGCCCGAGGGCATTGCGGCAGGTGTGGGCTTCGGTGCGGGTGATACAAGCCAGGCGCTGATCATTGCAGGCGGCATTGCACTGCAGAATATTCCCGAGGGCATGGTCATCATCGGGCCTATGCTGGCAGCAGGCGTCAAGCCGGGCAGAACCTTTGCGCTGGCTATGATGACCGGTCTTGTGGAGGTAGTCGGCACGCTGCTTGGCTATTTCGCGGTCAGCATCGCATCGGCCATTCTTCCCTTTGCGTTGGCCTTTGCGGGCGGTACCATGCTGTACGTCATCAGCGACGAGATGATCCCCGAAACGCATGCGCACGGCCACCAGCGCGGTGCAACCTATGCGCTGCTCGTGGGCTTCTGTGTCATGCTGATCACCGATCTTTTGCTTGGATGATTTTTCACTTTTTTTGAAAAAGCATTACACTTTTGAAAGAAAAAAGCGACTATACGGGTGCAGAAACAAATAAAAGTGAGGTACGCTTTATGAACAACAACTCTTTTACCACTGATACAGACGTCAGATATGCACAATTCCAATTCTTCAAGCCCCTGCTCTTTGTCGGCATCTTCCTGTCCCTGCTTGCCTGTCTTGGCTTTTTGATCGCATGGCAGACCTTCGTGTTTTTCGAATCCATCGTGATCGTGGTATGCCTTGTCGGTTATCTGAGCGGCAAGGGCAAATCCGATTGGAACCTGCACTTTGAAAACGACGTGCTGACGTTGACCAACAACGCAAACGGTCAGACCTATTCGGTATGGGACATTCCCGCATCCGACATTGTCATCAAGCAATCCAAGCAGGATATCAAGCGCGATTATTGCAATCTGGTCATCAAAAACACCGTGTTTGGCTTTTACGGTGTCAGACGCTGCAGTGCTTTGCGCGAATACATCAAACAAAATTACAGATGATCCAAATAAGCGCGTAACAAGTGAATTATGGTTGACAAACCGCGAATTTTGTACTATAATGGTGGTATCATAATCACTCCCGGAGGTCATCATGAATTTTTTGGAAGAACGTATTCTCAAGGACGGCTTGGTCAAGCCCGGCAACGTGCTAAAGGTTGACAGCTTTCTCAATCACCAGATGGACGTGCAGCTGCTCGATGAGCTGGGTAAGGCCTTTTATGAGCGTTTCAAGGACAAAGAGATCACCAAGATCCTGACCATTGAGGCCTCCGGCATTGCCATTGCCTGCGCAGCGGCCAGATATTTCGGCGCACCCGTGGTGTTCGCCAAGAAATCCAAGAGCATCAATATTGACGGTGACATGTACGTTGCAGAGGTGGAGAGCTTTACGCATAAGAACAAGAATACCGTCATCGTTTCCAAAAAGTTCCTGCGTCCGGGCGACCGCGTGCTGATCATTGACGATTTCCTTGCAAACGGCTGTGCGCTGCAGGGCCTGATCTCGATCACAGAATCTGCTTGCGCAAGCGTGGAGGGCATCGGCATTGCGGTGGAAAAGGGCTTCCAGCACGGTGGCCGCGTCATCCGCAACCTTGGCTACGATCTTTATTCGGTGGCGATTGTTGAGGAAATGAACGCCGAAACGGGCGAGATCAAATTCAGAGAACAATAATACAGGCAAAAAGCGGCTTTATCAGAGCCGCTTTTGCTTTTGTGTGGCGAATTTACAGTTTATTAACAATATTTTCCCCAAATTTTGAGATTATTTTTTCCAAAATGCGTCTTTATAGGTGAAGGGGCTTTTGGGATAAACGGTCATATTTTGGGATAAACGGTATTTGACAGCAAGCCCGGCGTATGATATAATGAGAACAGAACACGAAAGGGAGAGGCCATCATGACAAACACAACCGCCTATACACATGAATTATTACTCAAAATGAAAATGCATTATCTGAAAAAAAGCAGAAGAATGGCTTGGTTTATGTTTATTTTCATAGGGGGCGTCAGCCTTTATGCCTTCATTAGAGATCTGGCATTTGAGCACGCACACACGATCCCCGCAGCCATGTTTTTCCTTCCTATCGCTTTGCTTTTCGGCCTTATTGCGATACAAAACAGAAAATCCGGACTTTCCAAAGCCGTCAGTAAGGAGATGGAGGGCAATCCGGACACCGTGATCGAATATCAATTTGAACAAGATTTCGTAAAAACAAAGCAAACAAGCAAATATACCACCGGGGGCGCATGCCATTCCTACGAATTTTTCGCCAAGGCAGAAAAAATGGATGACAAATCGTTCTATCTGCTCACCAAGCAAAACCAATTCTACGTGTTGTACGATCCAAACGGCATTAGCGAGCTGTATGATTTCGTCTGCAGCAAGATCAAGCCCTCTCGCACATAATACGTATTGCCAAAAAGGAGAAGCATATGCAAAAATACGTCAGAATCCTGTTACTTGCAATCATCGTATTGCTTTGCGCAGCGTCGTTTTGCACCTGCGATCCCGATTGGTACGAGGGGCGTCGCCCTACCGATCAGCCCGGCACCAAATGGGTGTGCGAGGAATACAATATGTCTTTTGAGGTCGGTGAGGACGGGCTTGTCAAAAACGGCGTTTTCAAAACCGAGGACGGAGATATTTCCTTTGATTTTTCGTGGGCTGTGGGAACTACTCACGTAATCGTATATGACGCAGATTCGTTCAAAAGAGTCGATGAGCACACCATAGACTACGACACTCTTTTTGACGGGACTTGTGAATTTGGCAAAAAGGAATTTGAAATTTACGTCAATTCTGATCTCCACGATTACTTTCCCGACAGCTGCATCCTGCACTTTGTGCGGGTAGATGAATAAGAGACCGTAAAGGAGACAGACAATGAAATTTTCAACCACACATCCCGTATACGGCGAGATTCTATTGGATTGGGGCTTTTGGTCGGGGAATGCCACTCTTTACTTTGACGACGTTGAGATAAAAAAGATCGGGAAAATGGCCTTTGAGCTGGACGCTCCCGAGAACGGCACACCCATCCCCGTTGCGCTGCACGGTACAATTTTGAAGGGCTACTCCATCACGGTGGGCAATGAGAGCATTGCCATCTCGCCCAAAGCCAAGTGGTATGACATTGTACTTGGCATCATCCCCGCCATCATGATATTCCTGTATCTGGGCGGTGCGATCGGTGGAGGAATCGGAGGTGCAGTAGCCGTTTTGACCACGATCATCATGCTGCTCCGTCCCAATATCAAGCAAAAGATTCTGATCTGTCTGGGCATATCCGCCATCAGCTTACTGGCCTCCATGTTGCTCGCATCAATCATTTCCCTGCTTTTCTGATTTTTTGACACATCCGCATATCATACGTGACACAACCGATACGTAGCCGAACCGAATTGCCCGACGACGATGCATTTTCGCATCTTTCGGAGTGCTTTTACTCACAAGATTGATCTAAGGAGGAGCTATGACAGTATTTGATAGCATGTACGTACTGATCGATTCGATCATGTTCGAGGTTCTTTTGACCACCGTTGTGGTCATACTGCTCGGCGCGGCAGTCTACGCCTTGTTCTTTTGCTCAATGCAGGACGACCGCAGAGATGCAAGAAGAAAATTCAGAGAAAAGCGCACGGGCAACCCCTGGGAAAAAATGATCACTCAGGAGGATACCGCGCCTCCCGTCAAGCATCGCAAGCACATCGTCGTCGGTCTGATCCTTCTGGCGCTTGCCGCGGCAGGCATCGCTCTGCTGATCCTTTTGTAACCGGCGCATATTCCATACTATCTTGTTTCTCCTTAAAGTTTAGATTAGTAAACACCATCAATGGTTACGTTTTATCTCTCGGTGAATGAGCATCATAGCGGACACAAAACGCCAAGGCCTTCTTTGGGAAGGTGTTGGCGTTTATTCGTTTAACCAAACGGCCAACACGTAAATATTGACAAAATGGAATTTTCGTGCTACAATGGAGGAAATGAAACCAACAAAAGCAATAAGGACGATATATGAAACGAAAAAAAAGGTTTTCACTATCCACCACGCACCTGATCATGCTCAGCTTTCTCGGTGTGATCGCGGTGGGCGCGCTGCTGCTCCGGTTGCCGATCAGCACAAAGAGCGGTGAGAGCGTGGCATTTGTGGACGCGCTGTTCACTGCCACCACAGCCACCTGTGTAACAGGATTGGTAACACTTTCCACGCACGCGACCTGGAGTGTGTTCGGGCAGATCGTTATCCTGCTGCTCATTCAGATCGGCGGTCTTGGTCTGATCACCGTCATGGGCGCGATCTCCCTTTTGCTGCGACGCAAGATGGGACTTGGCGATCGCTTACTCTTGCGCGACGCTTTTAATCTCAATACGCTCTCGGGACTTGGCTCCTTTGTCAAGCGCGTTGTGCTTGGCACCTTGATCGTGGAGGGCGCAGGCGCTTTGCTGTATATGACGGTATTCATCCCGGAATTCGGTGCAAAGGGCATCTGGATCTCAGTCTTTACCGCGATCTCGGCATTCTGTAACGCGGGCATCGACCTTTTGGGCGACGTCAGCCTGAGCGCGTACGCAACCAATCCCTTGGTCAACGCGGTCACCATGGCGCTGATCGTTTCGGGCGGTATCGGCTTTGTAGTCTGGTGGGACGTCATACACGTCTTTACATACATAGGCAAGCGCAAGCGTCCGCTCTCGTATCTGACGTTGCAGTCCAAAATTGTCCTTGTAAGCACGGCCGCACTGTTGTTGGCAGGCGGTGCTGCATTCCTTGCCTTTGAATGGGACAATCCCGCCACGCTGGGTGCGCACTCGGTCTTTGATAAGCTGCAAATGGCACTTTTCCAATCCGTAACGACCAGAACGGCAGGCTTTTTCACCGTTCCGCAGGAGGCATTGACAACACCCTCTGCGCTGCTTTCCTTGGTGCTGATGTTTATAGGCGGCTCTCCCGTAGGTACGGCGGGCGGCATTAAGACAGTTACCTTTGCGATACTGATCGCTAAGGCAGCAAGCGCCATTCGCGGCAGAGACCGCGTTTCCCTGTTTGGCAGAACAATCAAGGATGAGGCGATCGGCAAGGCGGTGGCCGTGTGCATGACCTCCTTTATCATCATGGCATTGGCTACGCTGGGGCTTTCCTTGGTCAGCGATGCCGCTTTGATCGATATCCTTTACGAAGCCGTGAGCGCAACCGCAACGGTCGGGCTGACGCGTGCGCTGACGCCTACGCTGAGTGCGGTGGGCAAGCTGATCGTGATCGCAACCATGTACCTTGGCCGCGTAGGCCCTATCTCGCTTGCCGTAGCTTTTACGGTAGGCTCAAATACGCAAAATCTGATCGAAAACCCAACCGAAGACATCAGCGTTGGTTAGTGAGGTAAACTATGGCAAATAAAAAATCATATGCAGTCATCGGCCTTGGCAGATACGGCAAGGCTGTTGCAAAAGAGCTTTTACAAAACGGTGCCGAAGTGCTGGCGATCGATATGGATCCCGACGTGGTCAATTCGGCAGCCCGCGTCATTCCCCATTGCAAATGCGCAGACGTCACCAAGCCCGGAGCTATCAAGGAGCTTGGCATTGCGGACATGGATGCCGTGGTCGTTGCCATTGCAGGTAACATCGAGGCCAGCGTGATGGCCACCATGCTTTGCAAGGAGGCAGGTGTTAAGCACGTGGTCGTCAAGTGTGCCAATTCCCTGCACCAGCGTATGCTGCTCAAGATCGGTGCGGATCAGGTCACCTTCCCCGAGTATGAATCGGGCGTGCGCCTTGCCAAGAATCTGATCAGCGCAGGCTTTGTGGATATTGCCGAGCTTTCCGACGAGGTCTCGGTGGTCGAGCTTGAGGTCAAGGACGAATGGAACGGAAAAACGCTGATCGAGCTCAGTCTGCGCCGCAAATACGGCATCAATGTCGTAGGTCTTCGCAAAGAGGGCAGACTGATGATCAACATTGATCCCGAAATGGCGCTGCGCAAGGAAATGACCTTGGTGGTCATTGCAAGCAAGCAGTCGCTCAAAAAGTTGGTATAATACATCATAAGTCATGCGGGCGACCTTTTGGTCGCCCCTTTTGCGTTTCTGGCGATTTAATAATTTTTAATACTTTTTTGCATTGATCCGTGTTATAATGGACTCAATAAAAAAATTTCCGAAAAACGTGTACTTTTGAGAAAAAATTGCGTCTATATAAGTGACGGACATATGGAAAGGAGAATAACGTATGGCTATTTCAAAAAAAGGCAAAAGAATACTCACGATAGTGATCACCATTGTCGCATTCATACTGATTCTTGCCGTATCGCTGACAGCGTTTGCCGCGGTCAAGATCCACTCCTACATGGAGGTTACCGCACTTTGCGGTCAGATACAAGCGGGAAAAGATATCGACACCGATATTGCAGATGCAACCACCGCTCCCCTGTTTATTCGCCCCTTACTGAATCTGATCGAGGCAGACATTGACATTCCCTTGGTGGAGGCGTGTGAAGCCGGTCACATACAGGCAGTGGAAGTGCTTTTGGGCAACGGTGCCGACCCAAATTTCTATCTGGACGGTGGTTGGTCGCCTATGGAGGCAGCGGCTGTTAGTTGCAATCGTCATCCCGAAGAGTCGCTGGCCATTATGAAGATGCTTTACAAGCACGGCGCGGATATTGACGGTTGCGGAAGTCACTATTCAGCGCTGTTTTGGACTGCCTCTCACAGTATAGGAACAAGCTTCTCGGATGAGGAGATAGAGATCATGTTCTGGCTGCTTGATAGCGGCGCAAATCCTACAGACGAACACGGGGATACCGTTATGCACGATGTCGTACGAGGATCACATCCCGAATTGGTATCCATTCTGATTGAGCAGTACGGTCTTGATGTAAATGCACGCGGGTATAAGCAAAAAACTCCCCTGATCTCGGCAGTCTGCTATGAGGTTGACTCGCAGGACGAGCAGATCACCAAAGCAATCGTCACAGAGCTGCTTGCACACGGTGCAGATGCATCCGCTGTAGACGAGGACGGCAAGACCGCCTACGATTACGCGGTGGAAAGAGGATACGACGAGGTGGCGGCGCTGTTGGATCAAGAGTAAAAACGCGAACGCACTATATGCCTCTTTGTGTCATCTTGAGCGAACAAACATCCCTGTGTGGATGTTTGTGAGTCGAACTTTCAAAAATCTGCAACGAATTGCGGATTTTTGAAAGTCAAAACGCGGTGAGCGTTTTGAGGATCTACAAAGGGGGCAAAATCAGCCGCCCGAGATCCCGCCTTGTTTTGTAGGGGCAGGCACCCTCGATTGTCCGCAACGCATTCCCGTCGCCCCCTACAAGAAATTGCGGACATTCTCTCGGCTTTCCACGCGTTTGTAACTTTTCACAATTCTTTTCCCCAAATGATACCAAAGATAGTCAAGGTTTTCACGTGCGAAAGCCTTGACTTATTTTTGACTATGTGTTATAATATGATAGATGTGAAAATAGGGCTTGCGACAGGATCGGTCGGGCAGTTTGGCGAACGGTTCAGAGGGTTGCGCGTCATGCATTTTCACAAGACAAATTCTGTCCGGGGCAGTTTGGTCGGCGCAGACAATACCAAAGCGATCTCGCATAATGGGCTCGCTATCTGTGGTCGCGCCCTGAGCACTCTGCTTTTGGCACGGCTATTTTTGTTTCGATCCTATAGCCGAAGAGAGCCGAACTCATACGCCCTGCGGAGAGAATTTTTCGCGTCTTATGCCACATCTCGCCTCGCAAGATCAAAAGAAAGGAACCTTTGAAAATGACATTGTTCGCAAACGCTCGTATGTTTGATAACGGTAGATTCATTCACAAGGACATTGTCCTTGCGGATGGCGCTTTGTCTTTTTCTGCTCCCGGCAGTGTTTCTGCCTCTGACATTGACACTGTTTTCCATCATTGTGATATTTTTCCCGGTTTTTGTGATGTCCACGTACATCTGCGAGAGCCGGGCTTTTCTTATAAAGAAACCATTGCCACAGGCACGGCGGCAGCGGCGCACGGCGGTTACACGGCGGTGTGCAGCATGCCCAACTTAAATCCCGTTCCCGACAGCGTGGAGCATTTAGCCGAGCAGCTTGCCATCATCGAGCGCGACGCTGTCATCGACGTCTACCCCTTGGGGGCTTTGACAGTGGGGCAGATGGGTGAGACCGCAGCAGACTTAGAGGGCATGGCCGAGCATGCCGTTGCCTATTCGGACGACGGACGCGGCGTACAGAGTGCCGAAATGATGGAGCAGCTGATGAAGCGCGCCAAGGCGCTGGGCAAGATCGTGGTGGCACACTGCGAGGACAACAGCCTTTTGCGCGGCGGCTACATTCACGACGGTGAATACGCGGCAGCACACGGACACCGCGGCATTTGCTCCGAGAGTGAATGGGGGCCAATCAAGCGTGACCTTGCGCTGGCAGAAAAGACGGGCTGCGCTTACCACGTTTGCCACATCTCCACCAAGGAGAGCGTGCAGCTGATCAGAGAGGCCAAGGCGCGCGGTGTGGACGTGACCTGCGAAACAGGCCCGCATTACTTAACACTTTGCGATACCGATCTTGAAGAGCACGGCCGCTTTAAGATGAATCCCCCCTTGCGCTCGGCCGATGACCGCGAGGCCTTGATCGAGGGCTTGATCGACGGCACCATTGACATGATCGCCACCGACCACGCACCGCACTCGTGGGAGGAAAAGAGCCGCGGACTTGAAAAAAGCGCGATGGGCGTTGTGGGACTTGAAACCGCCTTTCCCGTGCTTTACACATATCTTGTCAAGACAGGCAGAGTCAGCCTTGAGCGCATCATTGATGCGCTGGCCATCGCACCGAGAAAGAGATTCCACATTCCGCTCTCGCCCGACTCTCTGACCGTCTGGCAATATGACAACGAATACGTTGTTGATCCCGACGCATTCTGTACCAAGGGGCGCGCCACTCCCTTTGCGGGCTGCAAGCTCCACGGTACATGCATCACTACAATTCACGGAGGTAAAACAGTATGGAAAATCAAATGAATGTAAAGCTTGTATTAGAAGACGGCAGCGAATATCCCGGCTATAGCTTTGGCGATGCGGGTGTGACCGACCGCGTATGCACCGTGGTATTCAACACCTCCATGGTGGGCTACCAGGAGATCGTTTCCGATCCCGCCTACACCGACCAATTCGTGGTGATGACCTATACCTTGATCGGCAACTACGGCATGACAGAGGAGGACTACGAATCCAAATCCCTGACCATTGGCGGTCTGATCGTGCGTGAATACAACGACCAGCCCTCCAACTTCCGCTACACCAAGACGCTGGAGGAGGTCATGTGCGAGCATCACATTCCCGGCCTCTGGGGCATTGATACCAGAATGCTGACACGCAAGCTGCGCGACTGCGGCAGCATCAGAGGCGTGCTGACAAGCATTGACACCTCAACCGAGGCAGCCATTCTGATGATCAAGAACACGCCCATCCCCACCGATGCAGTTTCCCGTGTCAGCTGCAAAAAGCGCTGGTATACCAGAACTGCCAACGCCAAATATAACGTGGTGGCCATTGACTGCGGTATGAAAACCAACATCGTGCGTACCCTGACAAGCAAGGGCTGCAACGTCACGGTGGTTCCCTATAACACCACACCCGAGCAGATCGAGGCGCTCAAGCCCGACGGTGTGATCATTTCCAGCGGCCCCGGCTGCCCCGAGCATGCTACCGAGGTCATCGAGTGTGTCAAAGCTCTGTGGGGCAAATACCCCATGTTCGGCATTGGACTTGGCTGTCAGATCCTTTGCCTTTCCAAGGGCGCAACAGTCTCTTCCCTGCCTCACGGACACCGCGGCGGTTATCCCGTTCGCTGCCTGGAGGACGGTAAGATCACCAGCACCGCGCAAAACCACGCCTATGCGGTAGACCGCGAAAGCCTTGACGGTACGGGACTTTCGGTGCTTTACGAAAACGTGACCGATGCCAGCGTTGAGGGCGTGATCGATGCAGAAAGCCGCGTGCTTGGCGTGCAGTTCGCTCCCGAAAGCGCACCCGGTCCGCAGGACAACTACAAGCTTTTCGACCGTTTCATTGCAATGATTTAAAGGAGGATAACCGATATGCCAAAGAGAACAGATATCAAAAAGGTACTCGTCATAGGCTCCGGCCCGATCGTGATCGGCCAGGCTGCCGAATTTGACTATGCAGGCACGCAGGCCTGCCTTGCCCTGAAGGAAGAGGGCTACGAGGTTATCCTGTGCAACTCCAACCCCGCAACCATCATGACCGATACCACCATTGCCGACAAGGTATATATGGAGCCTTTGACGCTGGAATACGTTGCACGTGTCATTCGTCACGGGCGTCCCGACGCCATCGTTCCCGGCATCGGCGGTCAGACAGGTCTGAATCTGGCTATGCAGCTGGAAAAGAAGGGCATTCTGCGCGAGTGCGAATGCGAGCTTCTGGGTACCTGCGGCACCAGCATTGAGCGTGCCGAGGACAGAGAGCTTTTCAAGCAGCTCTGCGAGGAGCTGGGCGAGCCGGTTCTCCCCTCGCTGATCGCAAACAGCATGGAGGAAGGCTTAGCGGCTGCCAAGGAGATCGGTTATCCCGTGGTGCTTCGTCCCGCATTTACGCTGGGCGGCACGGGCGGCGGCTTTGCCGATAACGAAAAAGAATTCACCGACATCATGAAAAACGCGCTGCAGCTCTCTCCCGTACATCAGGTACTGGTTGAGAAGAGCATCAAGGGCTACAAGGAGATCGAATACGAGGTCATGCGTGACGCAAACGACACCGCGATCGCTATCTGTAACATGGAAAACGTCGATCCCGTCGGGATTCACACGGGTGACTCGATCGTGGTCTGCCCCTGCCAGACGCTGACCAACAAGGAATCGCACATGCTGCGTGACAGCGCACTCAAGATCATCCGCGCACTCAAGATCGAGGGCGGCTGCAACGTGCAGTTTGCGCTGGACCCCCACTCCTTCAACTACTACCTGATCGAGGTCAACCCCCGCGTTTCCCGTTCCTCCGCACTTGCATCCAAGGCAAGCGGCTATCCCATCGCACGCGTGACCGCCAAGATCGCAGTCGGTATGACGCTGGACGAGATCAAGATCGGCAACATTCTTGCCGCTTGCGAGCCCGCGCTTGACTACGTGGTCACCAAGATGCCCCGCTTCCCCTTTGATAAATTCGTTTCCGCCAACAACAAGCTCTCCACGCAGATGAAGGCAACCGGTGAGGTCATGAGCCTGGGCCGCACCTTTGAAGAAAGCCTGCTCAAGGCTGTACGCTCGCTGGAGATCGGCGTCAACCACATCTACATGAAGAAGTTCGACGATTATACGGTCGATCAGCTCATGGAATACATTGCAGACGGTACCGACGACCGCATCTACGCCATTGCAAAGCTGCTTGAATACGGTGCGGACTCCGGCCGCATCTGGAGCGCGACCAAGATCGATATGTTCTTCCTGGAAAAGCTGCGCAACATCGTGCATATGCAAAGCACGGTCAAGCAGCATCCCATGGATCTCGACACCCTGTGCCGCGCCAAGAAGATGGGCTTCTCTGATGCTTATATCGCATCCCTGTGGGGCTGCCCCGAGCTTGACGTATGGCATATGCGTGAGCAGAACAACGTCTTCCCCGTTTACAAGATGATCGACACCTGCGCCGCTGAGGCACAGGGATACATCCCCTACTTCTACTCGACCTACGAGCAGGAAAACGAGAGCATCGTTTCCGACCGCAAGAAGGTCGTGGTGCTTGGCTCAGGCCCCATCCGTATCGGCCAGGGCGTGGAATTTGACTACTCCACCGTACACGCGGTAAACGCCATCCGTCACGCAGGCTATGAGGCCATTGTCATCAACAACAACCCCGAAACCGTTTCGACAGACTACACCTGCTCGGACAAGCTGTACTTTGAGCCGCTTTGCGTGGAGGACGTCATGAACATCCTGCACCTTGAGCAGCCCGAGGGCGTGATCGCAAGCCTTGGCGGCCAGACCGCTATCAACCTGGCAGCTCCTCTGACCGAGCGCGGCGTCAAGCTGATCGGTACCGACTGCGCAGCCATTGAGAAGGCCGAGAACCGCGACGCCTTTGAAAAGGTGCTTTCCTCGCTGAATATTCCGCAACCCAAGGGACGTGCGGTCACGGTCATTGAGGACGGCGTGCGTGCCGCAGCAGAGATCGGATATCCCGTACTGGTTCGTCCCTCCTTCGTGCTGGGCGGCAGAGCTATGCAGATCGTTGCAGACGAGCAGCAGCTGCGCACCTACCTGCACACTGCAGTTGAGATCGACGAGGACAAGCCCGTTCTGGTTGACAAGTACATTCAGGGCAAGGAGGTCGAGGTTGACGCAGTTTGCGACGGCACCGACGTATTCGTTCCCGGTATTATGGAGCTGGTAGAGCGCACCGGTGTTCACTCGGGCGACTCGATCTCGGTCTACCCCTCCTTCTCGCTTTCCGACAAGGTCAAGACCGCCATTCTGGACTACACCAAAAAGCTGGGCCTTGCCATCGGCATTGTCGGTCTTTTCAACATCCAGTTCATCGTGGATGAAAAGGATGACGTTTATATCATCGAGGTCAACCCCCGTTCCTCGCGTACCGTTCCCTTCCTTTCCAAGTCGACCGGTTACAGCCTTGCCGACATGGGTACACTTGTTATGCTGGGACAGACGCTCAAGATGCAGGGCATTACCGAGATCTATCCCCCCGAAAAGAAGAGATACTACGTCAAGGCGCCCGCATTCTCGTTTGCAAAGCTGCGTGGCCTGGACGCTTACCTCTCTCCCGAAATGAAGTCCACGGGTGAGGCCATCGGCTATGATGACAGCATGACTCGCGCGCTGTACAAGGCACTGCAGGCAAGCGGTACCAACGTGGTCAACTACGGTACGGTTCTCGTCACGCTTGCCGACAAGGACAAGGAAGAGGCGCTGCCGCTCATCCGCCGCTTCTACAACATGGGCTTTAATATTCAGGGTACTGCAGGCACGGCCAAGTTCCTTAAAGAGCACGGCATCCGCACCCACGCGCTGCAAAAGATCGGAGAGGGCAGCGACGAGATCCCCAACGCCATTCGCGGCGGCTACGTCACCTACGTGATCAACACCCGTGACGTCAGCGGCTCGGGCGGTATTTCGGACGGTCAGGAGATCAGACAGTGCGCTGTAGAAAATAACGTAACCATCTTCACCGCCCTTGATACAGTAAAGGTGCTTCTGGACGTACTGGAAGAAACCACGCTGGGCATTTCCACCATTGACTCGTAAGGAGAAGCTATGACACAAGGACTTTATCGCGTTGACAGCAACGTACAACTGACAAGCACCGTATACCGCATGGTGGTATCGGGTGACGTGGGGGCGCTCTCGCGCCCCGGTCAGTTCGTCAATTTCAAGATCGACGGACTGTATCTGCGCCGCCCCATCTCGGTATGCGATTATGATACCGAGGCAGGCACCATCACCCTGATCTACAAGGTGGTGGGCGCAGGCACCGAAAAGCTGGCAAAGGCCAAGGAGGGCGACGTATTCGATCTGCTCTGCGGTCTTGGAAACGGCTACGATACCGCAACAAGCGGTGACGCTCCCGTCCTGATCGGCGGCGGCGTGGGCATTCCCCCGCTCTACGGCCTTTGCCGCAAGCTGATTGCCGAGGGCAAACAGGTCAAGGTCATTCTCGGCTTTAACACCAAGGACGAGATATTTTACGAACAAGAGTTCAAGGATCTGGGCGCAGAGGTTTACGTCACCACCGTGGACGGCACCTACGGTACCAAGGGCTTTGTGACGGGCGTGCTGACAGAGCTTGACTACACCTACTTCTATACCTGCGGTCCTATGCCGATGTTCAAGGCGGTCAACGCTGCATCGGTCACCTCGGGACAGTTCAGCTTTGAGGAGCGCATGGGCTGCGGCTTTGGCGCGTGCATGGGCTGCTCCTGCAAGACCAAATACGGAAACAAGCGCATCTGCAAGGATGGCCCCGTGCTTGTAAAGGAGGAGATCGTATGGTAAACACCAAGGTCAATCTTTCGGGCATTACACTCGATAACCCCGTCATTCCCGCATCCGGTACGTTTGGCTACGGCTATGAATTCGCGCACTGGTATGACATCAACTGCCTTGGCACGTTCTCCTTCAAGGGTACGACCAAGGATCCCCGCTTCGGCAATCCCACACCCCGTATCGCGGAATGCACCGCCGGCATGATCAATGCAGTCGGTCTGCAGAATCCCGGTGTGGATGCCGTGATCGCACATGAGCTGCCTCTTCTGGCAGAGTGCTTTCACAAGCCCGTCATGGCAAACGTCAGCGGCTTTTCGATTGAGGACTATGCCTACACCTGCCAAAAGCTTGACAGTCAGCCCCAGGTCGGTTGGCTGGAGGTCAATATCTCCTGTCCCAACGTGCATGGCGGCGGCATGAGCTTCGGCACCTCTCCCGAGGCGGCTGCAGAGGTTACGCGTGCGGTCAAGGCCGTGGCCACCAAGCCGGTCTACATCAAGCTCTCCCCCAACGTCACCGACATCGTGTCCATCGCAAAGGCTTGCGAACAGGCGGGTGCGGACGGCATCAGCATGATCAATACGCTCATGGGCATGAGAATTGATCTGAAAACCAAAAAGCCCGTGATCTACAACAAGTCCGGCGGCTTCTCCGGCCCTGCCATCAAGCCCGTGGCCATTTCCATGGTTTACAGAGTTTACGAGGCTGTCAACATCCCGATCATCGGTATGGGCGGTCTTTCCACGGCAGAGGACGTGATCGAAATGATGCTGGCAGGTGCTACGGCTGTTGAGATCGGCGCGGCAAACCTGATCGATCCCTGCGCGAGCAAGAACATCATTGACGATCTGCCGCGCGTCATGGACAAATACGGAATTAAAAATTTACAAGATATCATAGGAGGCGCACACTAATGGGAAAAGACGTTATCATTGCTTGTGACTTCGCGTCCAAGGCTGACACACTTGCATTCCTTGACAAATTCGAAAACAAATCTCTCTATTTAAAGATCGGCATGGAGCTGTTTTATGCAGAAGGTCCCGATATCGTTCGCGAGATCAAGGCCAGAGGCCACAAGATCTTCCTTGACCTCAAGCTGCACGACATCCCCAACACGGTCAAGAAGGCGATGAACGTGCTTTCTCGCCTGGACGTGGATATGTGCAATCTGCACGCTGCAGGCACCTGCGCTATGATGGAGGCAGCGCTGGAGGGCCTGACCAGACCTGACGGCACCCGTCCTCTTCTGATCGCAGTTACCCAGCTGACCTCTACCAGCCAGGAGCGCATGACCGAGGATCTGCTGATCGATCAGCCCATTGACAAGGTGGTTATGCACTACGCACAGAACGCAAAGAAATCCGGCCTTGACGGCATCGTTTGCTCTCCCCTGGAGGCAGGCAAGGTACACGACGCCTGCGGTAAGGACTTTATCACGGTTACCCCCGGCGTTCGCTTTGCAGACGGCGACAAGGGCGACCAGGTTCGCGTGATGACTCCCGCAGAAGCAAACAAGATCGGCTCGGACTACATCGTAGTCGGCCGTCCCATCACCGCAGCTGCAGATCCCGTGGCTGCTTACGACCGCTGCGTGGCAGAGTTCTGCGACTCATTACAGTTTTAAATCAGGAGGTTCAACATGGAAAGCTACAAGAGAGAATTTATACAGTTTCTGGAGTCTGCCGGTGTTCTGAAATTCGGTGACTTCACCGCAAAGTCCGGCCGCAAGATCCCCTATTTCATCAACGCGGGCATGATCAAAACCGGCAGCGACATCGCTACCTTGGGCGAATTCTACGCCAAGGCATATTTCGAAAAGCTCGGTAACAAGCAGGCTGTTCTCTACGGCCCTGCCTACAAGGGTATTTCCCTCTCCGTTTCCGCCGCCGTGGCACTCTCCAAGAACGGCCTCAACGTTCCCTTCTTCTTCAACCGTAAGGAGGTCAAGGACCACGGTGAGGGCGGCGTATTCGTAGGCTACGTTCCCACGCCCGGAGAGGAGATCGTCATCATCGAGAACGTTATCACCGCCGGCACCGCCATCCGCGAGTCGATGGAGATCCTCTCCCACCTCGAGGGCGCCAAGGTCGCCGCTACCTTCATCATGGTCGACCGCAAGGAAAAGGGCCAGAGCGAGAAGGGCGCTATGCAGGAGATCGAGGAGCAGTTCGGCTTCCCCGTATACTCCATCGTTGACGTTTACGACATCATCGAGTACCTCGAAGAGGATCCCAAGAACGAGGAGAACGTCACCCGCATCAAGAATTACCTCGCCGTAAACGGCGCGAAGGCTTGATCCACCCACAATATTCCAAGAAAGGTGTCACAAATATGAGAAGTCTGATCGATACGGTCGATCTGAGTGTTGAAGAGCTGAACGATATGATCGCGGTGGCCTGTGACATTGCGGATCACCCTGAAAAATATGCGCATGCCTGCAATGGCAAAAAGCTGGCAACCTTATTCTTTGAGCCTTCTACCCGTACACGCCTGAGCTTTGAGGCTGCCATGTACGAGCTGGGCGGCAACGTGCTTTCCATGTCCAGCGCCGGCTCTTCCTCCGCTGCCAAGGGCGAGAGCGTGGCCGACACCGCCAAAACGGTTTCCTGCTATGCCGATATCATTGCCATGCGCCATCCCAAGGAGGGGGCTGCGCTGGTGGCAGCCAATGCCGCATCCATTCCCGTGATCAACGCGGGCGACGGCGGCCATTGCCATCCCACGCAGACCTTGGCCGATCTGTACACCATCTACCGCGAAAAAGGCAGACTGGGCAATCTGACCGTGGGCTTTTGCGGTGACTTGAAGTTTGGCCGCACGGTGCATTCGCTCATCAACGCCCTTTCCCGCTACGCGGGCATCAACGTGGTGCTGATCTCCCCCGAGGAGCTTCGCGTACCCGAATACGTGATCAGTGACGTGCTGAACAAAAAGAATATCCCCTATAAGGAAACCACCGATCTTTTACAGGTCATGCCCGAGCTGGATATTCTGTATATGACGCGCGTACAGAGAGAACGCTTTTTCAACGAGGAAGAATACCTGCGCCTCAAGGACAGCTACATTCTGACTCCCGAAAAGCTGGAAACGGCCAAGGCGGATCTTTCGATCATGCATCCCCTGCCCCGTGTCAACGAGATCTCGGTTGCCATTGACGACGATCCCAGAGCATGCTACTTCAAGCAGGTGCTGGGCGGCAAATATATGCGCATGGCGCTCATTCTCAAGCTTTTGGAGGTGACGGTATGAGAGTAGATTCGATTCAGAACGGCATCGTGATCGACCACATTGAAGCCGGCAACGGCATGGTCATCTACAACCATCTGGGGCTTGACAAGCTGGGCTGCCAGGTTGCGCTGATCCGCAACGCGCTCAGCCGTAAGATGGGCAAAAAGGATATTATCAAGATCGACAGCGACATCAAGATCAATCCCGAGGCGCTCGGCTTTATTGACTCGGGCGTTACGGTCAACATCATCCGTGACGGCGTGATCGTGGAAAAGCTGCAACCCGAACTGCCCGAACGCTTGGTTGGCGTGCTGTTCTGCAAGAACCCGCGCTGCATCACCACCACCGAGCAGGAGCTGCCGCACATCTTCAAGCTGACCGATAAGCAAACCCACACCTACCGCTGCATCTGGTGCGAAGCACAGGCGGATAAATAAGCAAAAACGCGGCCCGATCCGGCTGTAAGATAAGCGGAAAAATCCGCACAAAACAAGGACTGTATCACATGGATGCAGTCCTTGTTTGTTGGAAAAATAAATAGTTGCTGTCGTGGGACGACCATTGGTCGTCCGCCTGCAGCAACAATATTGCATGCATAAGATTTCCCGCTGTTTCCGCAGCCCACAGGGCTGTCTTTTATTCCGGATATGCGCGCAAATCCTTGGTGCATTATCACCGAAAATCGCGCGCTGTTTTCATGTAGAACGCCAAAAATATCCATGACTCTTGACTAACACTTTCTATATATGGTAAAATAGTGTGATTAAAAATTTGCGAGGTGCAGATATGAAAAAACGAGTCTTATCGATTCTTTCCCTCCTGCTGCTTCTCTCCATGCTGCTTAGCACGTTTGCCGCATGCAAGGATAGACCTCAGGATCCCCCCTCGGACACTGACACAACAACTGATCCCGAACAGGATATCGTGGAAAAAGAGCCTGTACGCGAATCCATTCTGAACGGAGATTATGCTTCTTTGGTTGAAAACGCAAAGTGGCTGGAAAACGGCGTCAACGCCTATTATGCCAACCCTTCGCGTAACGCCTACGTCGTTACCAACCAAAAAATGCAGCTGAATTACAACTTCGATCCCGAAAAGCCTCAGCTGGTCACCTCTCTGACCACGCCCGGCGGTAAGCCTTATCTGACCGACACTATGGACGTTTACGTCAAAATGGAGGATGGAAACACCTACTATGCGTCCAAAAGCCTGGATCCGGGTACTGCTAACATCTACCGCTTTGGCTATTACTACTATGACGTTCACCTGGCAGACCAGAGCTTCACCAACGAGGTAGAGTTCACAAATGAAAGATCTCTGAACATAGCAGGCCTCCGTAATGTCCGTGATATGACCGAGCCGGTTGTCACCGACGGTGTGCTGACCACCACCATTACAAGCTCGGTGGACCCCTATATCTACGGCAACCTCAAGTTCCGCACAAGTGAAGCCAATAATCTGCAGCTGACCATGCGTACCACGCACGTCTCCGAGATCCAGCTTTACCTCAAAATCGGCTCGGACGATTATTCGGATAAGCGCTGGGTAAGACTTCCCGTCCAAAATGACGGTCAGTGGCACACCTACAATTTCCCGCTCAACGACGTGACCATCGAGGACTATTCCGGTAACGTGAATGCCATTCGTCTTGACTTTGTCGGCGCCCCCGGTAACAAGGTTGAGATCAAGGATATCAAGGTCAACAAGCAGATCACCGACAATGCGCCCCCTCTGTTCCTTGACAGAACACTGCACGTGTATTCCGATAAAATGAACCACGTGGTTCGCATCTGCGCAATGGCGGATACCAACGGCATTGCCGAGATCGGTCAGATCACCGACATCGCAGCTGATACCGTAGATAAGCTGATCGTCAAGGATGCCGGCGGTGAACATACCTCGCTTGACGGTGTGGACTGGGCGACTGCCGAGTACATCGCTTTTGACGTCAAGGGTGTAGGTATCCTCGGCTACATTCTGCTCAAGGACGCCTCCAGCGGCAGCATGAAGGTCACACTGGAGGATGGAAAGTACAGAATCGTACAGTTCATCACCCCCAAGGACGGCACCATTCTGGCTCCCCAGGGCAGCACCGAGAACGATTTCTACATGGGGCAGCGCATCTACACCGACCTGACGCATGATTTTGAGGCCTTTTGTAAGGCTGCTTACGAGGAAAGAAATCCCCTCTCTCCCGAAAACGTCAAGGTAGATACCGAAAAATCCCCCTTGGCAGCCTATGCCGGCTACGATGCGATCCGCGGTGCTTACAAATTCACCATGGAGCCGGAATCCAGCTTCAACACCCCCTACTACGAGGTCTGGAACAAGCATTATAATCTGGTATTTGACATTACGGGCGATGACCGCGACCGCAATATTTACGTCATGACCTACGCGCACGGCACTTGCCTTGAAAACGGCGTACTGCTGGGCGAGGGCGACATGCTTCTGCCCGTTCCGCTTGAGGTTTGTAAGAACTTCGCGCACGAGCATGAGGAGCCTTTGTTTGACAACGGTGACGACCGCTACAGCGAGACCTACTTCCCAATGACGCTCAAATCGGGAGAGACCGACCATTACTCGGTACTCAACCTGTATCAGAACTGGGGCAACTTCCCGCTCAAGCAGATCTCCTCGATCCAGTTCTTCGCTCCCTACTACCACCTCTCCACCGGTGTTTCCGAGTCCAACTGCATCGCGCCTTATTACGTATATCAAAAGGACCTGCAAACCCTTCCCGACCACCGCGCAATGTCCGCTCCCCTTTGGAGTGAGATGGAAAATCCCACCAGCGGCAGTCAGCCGCAGCACACCAGCGGCGGTTACCACTATTTCCTGCAGTATACCGATGCAGAGGGCAATCACTATGCAACCGATAATACGCAGAACGTCATCAACTCCTACGGTCCGACCTACGCGGACATCGATATGAGCTATATCACGGACGACGGCAAGATCAAGGTGACCTACAATCACATGGAAATGCCGCAGACCGACGAAAACCGCACCTACTACCGGATGACCTACGAGGTGCTTGAGGACGTTTCCTTCGAAAATCTCAAGCGCGATTTCTCCTTCTACTCGGTCCGCGGCCTGTTGGGCGACTACGGAAAGATGGGTTATCTCAATTCTGACAACCAGCCTGCATACGCAGACGTTGTAACAGACTCCAACGCAGTTTACTACACGCTGGGAGATCAATACCCCTACTTTGATATGTTCCAGCTGATCAACGGAACTGTGAACGACTTTGTCAACATTTCCTTCCTGATCAAGGATGCCAAGTTTATCATTGGCGGCCAAGAAAAGAACGTCCCCTTCGTAATCAAGTGCCAAAACTTAAACACCTTCCTGACGCTGGATCTGGAGCAGGTCACCTTCAAGAAGGGTGATAAGTTCACCATCAATGCGATCATCATGCCCTGGGGCTCTCAGCTGACCGACTACAGCGCGGCTAACCCCGACAAAAACGTGCTTGACGTACGCCAGAACTCCCTGATCGATGCCGTCAAGCTGAACGTGACCGCGGGCGAGGATATCAGCAACGCATTCCTGCCCATGGTCAAGGCCAAGGACAACAAGACTGAATTCACGATCAGCGGTGGTGAGAACAACATTTCCCTGCGCATATTCGGCTTTGACAAGCTGACTGTTCCCAAGGTTTACGAAAAGATCAATGGTGAATGGGTGGAATACAAGCTCAATTCACTCGGCGCTCCCGACAACAAGGGCTTCCAGCACTACTACGACGGCTATATGGTCTACTACGACGGTGACGGCACCTTCTCTTACTCCTTTGTCGTGGCAATGGCAGACAAGGATCGCACCTTCAAGGTCGAGCTTGACAACGATTTCAAGGGATGGCCCGAGGATCCCGATCCCCAAGCCTCCCTGCCTCCTGCTCCCGAAGCTCCGCTGACCATTTATTTCAATCCTGCACAACTCAAGGATGCCTCGACTGCAAGCAGCGGCTTTGGTGAGATCAAACTGGCAGACGACAGCTCTTACCTGCGCCTGTACGGCAACAATTCCGCTCCAGAGGCATACTTCACGCTCTTTATGGGTGGCAACATGGGTGTGACCGGTCAGTACGTAGCCATTCGCTACCGCACGGTTACCGCAGCAGAGCCGCAGTTTGGCAACATTGAGTTCTTCTCGGGTACCAAGGGTACTTCTCCCAGCGGAAACAAGGACTATGCTTTCACGCCCGGTCTGATCGAGGACGGAGAATGGCATGTGATGGTCTTTGACCTGGCAGCCTGCCTGCCCGAGATGTTCCTGCCTGCCGCAGATGGCTCGTACAGCGCCAACTACCTGCGTCTGGACGCATTCGGCAAGGTCATGAGCACCGACGCTTATCTGGACGTTGCCTGGGTTGGCATGGATCCTTCTCTTGACGAGATCAAGGCCGAATGCCAGGATATCGACAACATCCAGCTGGTCACGGGCTACGCTCAGATCGAGCTTGTACCGACCAAGTAAAAGGAAAAATGAAAAGAAGCACCTGCTTGCAAAAGCAGGTGCTTCTTTGGTTGGTGATGGTCAACCTCTTCAATCTGTAGGGATCGGCGCCCTCTGTCAACAGCAAGATTGTAAACAATTGTGCAAGAGGATTGTAAACACTTTTGCATCGTGTGAGAAACGCATTCGGAAGCCGAAC
>JAZUSJ010000160.1:0-2464 GCA_045606685.1 Eubacteriales bacterium | reverse complement strand
AAAGCTCTCCTTGCAATCCTGACACAGCCACATATCGGGTGCAATATCAATCATTACGTTGCTGCCATATTTGGATACAGCACCGCTGCCATCCATACAGATTACATTTTCGCTTTTGCATTTTGGACATTTTACTTTCATATTATCACTCATATTTTACCTCGCACTAAATTTGAGACCGTCGTCATAGTATTCATCTTCGCCTGAGAAGCATTTGGTTTTGCCCACCTCATGATCATCAACGACGAAGCCGATCTTTTGAACCTCAAACATACCAAATTCTATTGCCTTGGCGCTCATATAACCGTTCATGACACCGTCGATCCATACGCATTCGTCGTAGCTGCTCCATTTACCGCCCGAATAGCAGGTTCTGACACCAATGCCGTGTTCCTTACCGTCCCTGACTTCGCCCTCGTATTCCACCGTAAAATCGCTTCCAATGGTATCACTCACAGTGGATACTTTAGACTGATCCATTTCTCTGTAGCCGGGGAAGCCGAAAGCCTTGAAGAAGATCTCAAGTGCTCTCTTGGCATCCGCTGCACTGAGTCCATCCGACACAAGAAGTCCGTGTGCCTTGACAGCGTATTCCTTATAGTTGTACGCATCATTGATCATCTCGACAAGCGCACTTCTTGCCTTGCCATAGAGCAGAGCTTCAAAAAGATCGGCATCACGAGCATCATCTGTAAGGCTTGCGAGCTTCCCGCCGCTTTTGGCTTTATCAAACATATTCAGAAAGCCTTTTTCACCTTTGCAAAGCTCTCTTACTGCTGAGATAATATCCATGGGGTTTTTCCTCGCTTTCCGACAACTTAATCACGTCCGATTCCCGACAAAAAGCGGTATCGGTTTGCCTTGTGTATATCTTTCTCTACACCGTCTTTACCAGTTCCGTAGATCTCCACAAGGCGTATCATAGCATCAAATATTCCTGATTCTGCCGCCCCTGTATAGAACATAACGGCTGCATCCATATCCTTATCGCAACCAAGTGCATTCTCGTAAAAATAACCGACCTGATACATTGCGTAGGAATCGCCGGCATCTGCCGCACGGGAAGCCCACAAAAATGCAGTCTCGTCATTCTTATCACAGGGATAGCCGTAATGGTACGCAACGGCAACGCTCGTCATTGCGTCTGTGGAGCCGCCCTCTGCCGCAAGCAAGAACCATGCAAACTGACGCTTATGGCGCTCACGAAGTTCGGGAGCTGCGGCGAAGTTTGCATCGTTACACTTTAAGGCAACTTCACGGAAGTTTTCATCGCCTTCCAAAAGTTCAAGTTTACCAAGCTCAATGATGGCAGGAACATAGCCCTTGTCTGCCGCACGGCGTAAAAACCGGTCGGCAAGCTCACGGTTTGTCACGCTGTGCTTCTTGCCTTCGGCAAGCAAAGCATCCACCTGACCGGCTTCCAAGGCTTTTTCATACCACATTTGCGCTTCTTCGGGCATTTTGCGTTTCACGGCGCTGTTATACAGCCACCAAATCGCATCGATGTTGCCCTTTTCAACCTGCTCTTTCAAAATTTCTACAAGCGGACGGGTATCAAAGCCATCCTCCAATCGGATAATGGCTTTTGGATCGCCGGCATCGGCCGCCTTTTTGCAAAGCTTCTCGGCTTCTTCGCCCTCAATGTCGGCGGCACCGTTATCGTGTAACTCAACGATCTCCATACAAGCTCTCACGTTGCCGTACATTGCGGCTTTACGCAGAAGTGCCAAGCCTTCCTCGTAATCCGTGCAAATTCCAAAGGTTCCGTAGATACAGCCAAGTCCCATATCCACCGTGGCATCTAAATTATCCATATCAACGGCTTTTTGGAGTGGAGAATATACCTTGCTCCATTCGCCGGTTTCCATATAATGCTGTGCCTCGCCGTAAGCCAGTTCACCTTGCACGTTCTTTTTGCGGCGACATTCCGATTCACGGTGCTGAACACTCTTTGACATACCACCGCCGCGATAGCAATCCTCTGCCAGTTTCCATTCCTTTTGAAGCTCGTAAATAAATCCTTTTCTCACAAGGACGTCATAAGCAGGCTCAACAAAGTGCCCCGTGGGAACGGAATTGGTTTCTCCAAACTGAATACGCACCAAATTCTCGATGGTGAAATAAAGGGTAGCAAAATCCGCATCGTATGCATTACCCAAGGGGAAATCTCCGTCAAGGGAGGCGTTTTCCTCTTTGTATGCGGGGTTATAATCATCATAATCAAAGTCGCTGTCGGGATCCTTTTTGTTTTGCTCCTCGATTGGAACATTTGCATAGCGCACGATCAGCATCTCTGCCGCACGTGTAACACGATCAATGAGTAATGCTCCGAGTTCCTCTTTATCGGGGTTTTCTTCGATGTACTTTTGATATTCGCAGATCCACTGATCGCGCACAGCATAAATCTGCTCAGCGGTTTTTCCTACAGGGTCGATTTTTAATACGGTTTGCGGTTTCATAAATC
>JAZUSJ010000159.1:0-2228 GCA_045606685.1 Eubacteriales bacterium | reverse complement strand
GCAGTTCGACTCCGCTCGCTGCCCTGCAGCATCGCTCCGCTCAGGATGACACGGGCACGGCTGCGTACCTGACAAAACAAAAGCAGAAGTCTATCAATGTGAAGGCTTCTGCTTTCGTATTATTCAATGATTCCGCTATTTTATCAGCCCCATCCGGCTTTCCTTTTTGTCTGCAAAGTCAGCGTGTTTTCCGTTGACAAGTACCATCGAATATGGTATACTATATTTGATAACAACCACAAAAAAGAGAGGGTACATGTATGACAAAATTATACGGAAATGCAGTAGTAGGACAGTCGGGCGGCCCGACCGCGGCCATTAACGCAACGCTGGCCGGCGTTGTGCGCGGTGTGATCGAGCAAAGCAACAACGGCGGCGCGATCGGTAAGCTGTACGGTATGCGCAACGGTGTCGAGGGACTCTTGCAGGAACGCCTTGTGGACCTCGGAATTTTTGCCGAGGACGAGCAAAGGCTTTGCGCGCTGGAGCTGACTCCCGCAGCGGCTCTCGGCTCCTGCCGCAAAAAATTGCCCAAATTTGAGGACGACCGCGCATTCTACGAGCAGCTGCTTGGCGTTTTCAAAAAATATGACATTCGTTATTTCTTTTATATAGGCGGCAACGATTCCATGGATACCGTGTCCAAGCTGTCTGCTGCTATGGCGCAGATGGAGTATGATATGCGCATCATGGGCGTTCCCAAGACCATTGACAACGACCTTGAGGGAACCGACCACACGCCCGGCTTCGGCTCGGCTGCCAAATACGTGGCCACCACCGTTTCCGAGATCATTCGCGATGCAGCTGTGTATACCACCAAGGCGGTCACCATTGTGGAGATTATGGGGCGTGACGCGGGTTGGCTGACCACCTCGGCTTCCCTTGGCAGACTGGCAAACGGACAGGAGCCTGATCTTGTCTATCTGCCCGAAAAGCCTTTCTGCATGGACGAATTTATCGAAAGCACCAAGAAGGCGCTGGAAAAGCACCCCAACGTGGTGGTAGCTGTTTCCGAGGGCATTCGTTTTGCGGATGGCACCTACGTAGGTGCAGGCGCACAGAGCGGAGTCAAGGATGTGTTTGGCCATCAGTATCTTGCAGGCACGGGCAAGGCCTTGGAGTATGCCGTACGCGAAAGAATCGGATGCAAGGTGCGTTCTGTTGAGCTGAACGTCAGCCAGCGCTGCGCCGCACATCTGGTATCGGCTGCGGATATTGCCGAGTCTGTTGCCATCGGCCGCGCTGCTGCTTTGGCGGCAGAACAGGGCGAGAGCGGAAAAATGATGCTTTACAAGCGTGTTTCCCAAGTGCCTTATGCGTATGAGATTGACTGCGCGGACGTGCATGAGATCGCCAATAAGATCAAGCGCGTACCTGATGAGTATATCAACGAGCAGCACAACGGCATTACCGATGCATGCCTGGAGTATCTGCGTCCCCTGGTCGAGGGCGAGAGATATCCCAAGTACGTCTGCGGTCTGCCCGAGCAGGTGATTTTGTGAGGAAAGTAAGATGAAGATAGCAGTTATCACGGGAGCATCGTCCGGCATGGGTAAGGAATTTGCGATTCGGCTGGATGCCTTGGATCAATATGACGAGCTGTGGCTGATCGCACGCCGCGAGGACAGGCTTTTGGAGATCGGCAAGCAAACGCGTGCCAAGGTCAGAGCGATCGCATTGGATCTTTGCCGCCGGGAGGCGCTGGATGCTTACCGCGACCTGCTGGCACAGCACAAGCCCGAGGTGGCGGTGCTGGTCAACGGAAGCGGCTTTGGCAGATTCGGTGCGTTTACCGATATTGATCTGGAGGCGCAGCAGAGAATGATCACGCTCAATGCAAGCGCCTTGATGAGCATGACGTATCTGACGCTGCCTTATATGAAACAGGGCGGACAGATCTATCAGATCGACAGCCAGTCGGCCTTTCAGCCCGTGCCGTATATCGGCGTGTACGGAGCGACCAAAGCGTTTGTGCTCAGCTTTTCAAGATCGCTCAACGTTGAGCTGAAGGCAAGAGGCATCCGCGTCATGGCAATTTGTCCCGGTTGGGTAAAGACCGAATTCTTTGATCATGCGGTGACCGATGATACCATCAAGTATTACGCAAGGTATTATACGGCAGAGCAGGTAGTGAGTCGGGCAATCAGGGATATGAAGAAGGGAAAAGACGTCTCTGTGTGCGGTCACGCGATCAGGCGCGCAAGATTTTTGGCATGGCTGCTGCCCAC
>JAZUSJ010000158.1:0-3601 GCA_045606685.1 Eubacteriales bacterium | reverse complement strand
ACTTTGCCAGCACAAAGAAGGGCTCCCCCAGGCGGTAGGTCTGCCCTCCCACGGTCACCTTATGCTCCTGCATGACCTCCAGCATTGCCGACTGCGTCTTGGGGGTTGCACGGTTGATCTCGTCCGCCAGCACCAAGTTGGCAAAGATGGGGCCTTTGTTGAACACCTGCTTCATCTTGCCGTTTTCGTCCTTTTCAATGACGTTCATGCCCGTGACGTCGGAAGGCATCAGGTCAGGCGTAAACTGGATACGCGAGAAGGGCAAATTGAGAATTCTGCCAAGAGAACGGACAAGACGCGTCTTACCGACACCGGGTACGCCCTCAAGCAGCACGTTACCGCCTGCCACGATGGCAATGATGACGTTTTCCACCACCTCGGTCTGACCGACCACGTCACGCTTCAGCTCGGCTCTGATCTTTTCTGCCTGCTGGCTGAATTTCTTTACGTTTTCAATATTGTTTCCCATGTTTTTATACCTTCCTTTGATCAATCTTTGTTGGACGGGCTGAACAGCGCCGAAAAATATGCTTCAATGAGTGCGGTGACCTCTTCGGACAGCACACCGTCTATTTTGTTTTCCAAGAAAATTGCGTTATAGATGTCAATGACCTCGCTGTATTTGACGTAATCCTCGCGCGAAGGATCATAGATGATATCCTGGCTGCCCACAATCAGCTCACCGCTGCCAAGGCCGCCGTCCGTTAAGGTCTGGTCGTCATCGTCGTCCTCGTAATCACCGGGCGTCTGCGGTCCTTGTGCCTCCCCGTCCGCACCGGGCAGATCCTGTGCGCTCATGCCAAAGATCTCCAGCAGGCGACTTTCCACGTGCGCACCCATGTCAGCGTCGTAACGCTGCTGCACCATGGCCTTTCCCATACCGGTATAGGCCACGCCAAAGGCGTCCCTGAGCTTGTTGTATCCCGGCTCCAGCGTGTATTTTTCCACCGTGACCACCACGTCCGCAAGCGCGTTGGACAATCGCTCGATCTCTGCGGCCAGCGCATCCTGCTCATGGGTGTCCGCGTTTCGCAGCGCCATTTTCAGCTCCTCGGAAAAGACGTGTACTGCCTCGATAAACATCTCCTTGTCCTTGATCTCGCACATCTTGGCTGCAATGCCATCCAGCGCCTGCTTGAACGCGGCCTGATCAGAAATGACCAGCGCCTTATCCAGCTCGCGCGTATAGGGTGAACCGCTCGCGCTCATGATGGGGGAGAATCTGCGCTGCGTGACCACAAGACTGACGCTGTCACGCACGTCCATCACGGTATCCACCACCAATGCCTTCATGCGGCTCTCGGTCTTGGTCTGATACAAGGCGTTCAAAAGCACCTGCAAAGACGTGACCGTCTGCCCCTTGGCAGGCTCGGTCATGGTAGACTGCTGCACCTCGAGGATCAGCTCCTGCAGCGCTACGGCCTCCCATTCACCCAGCTCAAAGGGCGGATCAACAGGTGCGGGGGGCGGCTCGGGCTGCTTTGCGGGAATGGCAAAGGCAGTCACGCTCATGCCGATCGCAAGCACAAAGCAGACAAGGCAAGTCCAGACGTGTTTGATCTTCAGTCTTTTCGCAGGCAACGCCAACAGCTTTGCATCGGTCTGCTGTCGCTGCAGCACCATAATGTCATCCTCGCGCTCGGAGAATGCCAGCATGGTCTGCACGCTCTGACGCAAGGCAAGCTCGCGGTCAAGCTTGCGTGCCAATCTCTTTTTATAGGGGAAAAGCGCAGCAAACAGCGTCCCGAATAACAGCACTCCAAGCCCTGCCCCAATGGCTGCACAAAGCAGCAGCGAGAGCGGAATGATCATTCTTTTATGAAGCGTAAACAGCGCGGCGAACACCGCCAGTGCCAAAGAAGCACCGGGCAAAATACTGCGCCACAAACAGGCGCGCAGCATGCGCCGCTTGAATTTCTGATAGCCTTGGCCCATAATAACCCTTCCTTTAACAAAATCGTGAATGAAACAATATCCCATAATAAGTATAATCATATTTATTATACAATTTATTTATATAAAAGTCAACCGATACAAGCGCATTTGCATCGCACGCATGCAAAAAAATACCCCGAGGTACGGCCAAGTTTTTGTTGCATTATCGACAAAATGTGATATAATTATGATGAATATATTTCCAATCGGAGGCTGATTATGAAAACAGGCATTACAGACAGCGCATATTTGTATCTCGGGAGTCATGCAGCAGCGTTTGCGCGTATGAAGCAGCACGGCTACGACTGCACCGATTATCAAGGGCTGGTGGACACCGACACACCCTTATTTGAGCAGAATGCGGCAGGCTTTGAGCGCACGCTTTCGGGCATTCGTCGCGATGCGCAAAACGCGGGGATTGAGATCTATCAGGCGCACGGCCCCTGGCGTTGGCCGCCGCAGGATTTTGAACCCGAGGATCGCGCGGAGAGATTTGAAAAAATGTCGCGCTCGATCCTTGGCTGTCAGATCTTGGGCTGCCCCAATTTTATCATCCATCCCATCATGCCGTTCGGTGATTGGCAGGATCCCGAGCCCGAAAAGCTGTGGGAAATGAATCTGGAATTCTTCTCCCGCCTTTGCGAGGTCGCCCGCGCACACGATACCGTGATCTGCTTTGAAAACATGCCCATGACAGCGCTTTCGCTCTCCACGCCCGAGCAGATCCTTCGCTTTGTCAAAGAGATCAACTCGCCCTATATGCGCGTCTGCCTTGACACGGGGCATTGCGCTGTGTTTGGCCTCTCCCCTGCCGACGCGGTGCGTCTTTTGGGCAAGGAATATCTACGCGCCATGCACGTGCACGACAACGACGGCCGCGCCGACCGCCACATGCTGCCCGGCGAGGGTGTGATCGACTGGGAGGATTTTGCCCGCGCGCTTGCCGAGGTGGATTGCGCATGCCCCGTTTCCTTGGAAACCGCAGTCAGCGGCAAAATTCCCGTAGCGGAGAGAGCGCCTGCCGAATTGGCACTTGCGGATATTGCAAAAAAGTTGGCGGGGAAAATGCAATAAAAGTATTGCTGTAAGCGCGGGATGTCGAGGGCGCCATCCCCTGCAACCGTTTATCTTGATGCATTACAGCTTCAGGAATGATCGCTGTTCATATCGTACCCCCACCAAGCGAAGGGGACGCGCCCTCAACGTCCCTTCCCCGCGCAACAACATCTGACAAGACCAAACGTGCTCTCGCCGCCAAAGATTTTGTGCATGCCTTGCAATAATATCTTCGAATTTTTAAAGTTTTTTCCAAAAAACCTATTGACAAGCCCAAAATGCTGTGCTATAATAATGCGGCTGAGAGATACGGCCCGGTAGCTCAGTTGGTTAGAGCGCTAGCCTGTCACGCTAGAGGTCGTGGGTTCGAGCCCCATCCGGGTCGCCAATTTCTTTCAGTAAATGAATATGCGGATTTAGCTCATTTGGTAGAGCGCCACCTTGCCAAGGTGGAGGTGGCGGGTTCGAGCCCCGTAATCCGCTCCAGAAAACAAAACACCCGATGCAAAAGCATCGTGTGTTTTCTTTTCTCGCGCGGCTTACGGGATTGCTCTCACCCGCTTCGAGGTGGCACGCGTCCAAATGGGTTTGCACAAAGCAATATGCCACC